>NZ_CDLCQJ010000072.1:0-40594 GCF_975850365.1 Candidatus Hodarchaeum mangrovi
GCTGATGTTTTTGATGAAAGCGAAATTAATAGTGTCAACCTTTCTTTAACTATTAAAAATTCAACAGATTCTTCTGTTTTACGTGATAGCGTTTATTCCATGGTTTCTTTGGATGGAACTCACTTTTATAATGATACAGCTCTTGAAGGAGTTCCAAGTTTGGGAATCAATGTCTATTACAATATATCTGCCCTAGATATTGCATCTAACAAAAAGCAATCCGAGAACTTATTTTTCACATTAGGCGATTTAACTCCCCCTATTGTATACTACTACAACGTTTCTGATAATGAAGATGGATCATTAATATTTTACGCCAATGTATCTGACGAAGAAAGTCTTGTCCAACAAGTTGTGTTAAGAATTAATAATACTTACTCGAATATGTATCTCAATTCGTCTGGATTATGGATTTTTGAGACCTTTGCTTATTATAATGTTTTATTAAACTATTCTATTCATTCAGTAGTTGATAGTGTCGGTAATGAGAACAATAATACGTTTTCTCCCCAATTTGGGTTAATTTATCCTCAAGATTCATATCAACCAGTCATATATGATGCAAGTTATAATCTAAGTGCTCATGAAGAGGGATTTGTAGTCTTTAGAGCTACTGTAGAAGAAATGAATGAATATCAAAGTGGAGTAAATACCAGTAATGTAGCTATCTATCTAGCAATTTATAATGGCAGTTGGGCCAATGATACTTTTCCTTTATATCCAATTGGTGAAATAACCTACGAATTTGAATATACATTTAATTTTAATGACACAGTAGTCTATAGAATTACTGCATCGGATTTTGCAGGCAATATAAATTGGGGGTTTGAACATATAGCGGTTATTGGTGATAATAGTGTACCAAAAATTACTTTCAATGCTCAAGAATTTGGCAATGGTACAGTTTTATTTAATTCTAATGTTATTGATTGGCCTGATAATGATACTACGGCGACTCTTTATTATACGCAAAACTATTTTGGAACTTGGTATAATGTATCAATGAATAGTATTGATGACAATCTATTTTACCAAGAAATCCATAATTTCGACTTTAGACTTCACGATGTTTGGTATTATACAATAGCTATCGATTCAGCTTCCAATATAGTAGATATTACTCCTGACCAGTATCAAAAGATTGAATTGAGTGATTTAATTCCACCAACAGTTTTTTTTACAATAGAAAATTCCTCTGTTACCGATGGAAAGATTTCGATAACTTCTTGGGCAAACGATCTGTATGGGGACGTGCGTGATATCAATAACACTTTTTACATTAATTTTACACATCAAAGTATTACAAATCAATATCTAATGGAGTATGATTCCTTCTACTTCTATACCTTCGAACAAACCTTTAATTATGGAGAAGAAGTTATCATAGAAGTCTGGACAGCTGATAACGCAGGTAATTTAGGAATAAGTAATCGTACGATTCTGATAAATGATATATCAGCTCCTAAAATACTAAATACTGGTATTTATGAATATCAAAATGGTACCGTAACATTCTGGGCTGAGGTGATTGAATATTCGACTGGAAGTGGTCTTCCATCTGACCATTCCTCAGTAAGACTAGAATTTGTATTTATCTCCATTTTTAACGAAACTATGTCTAAGAATGGATCAGAAAATATTTATACATATACAGTTTCAGGATTTGTTCCAGGGAACGCATTTAATTACAGAATAAGTGCATATGACAATTGTAATAATCTAGCAATTACCCATTGGAATATGGAGATTATTGAAGACAAGTCTCCTCCAATTGTTAAAGATTTTGGATATACTGAAACCTTAATAAATCATTCTTTCTCTCGACTAAATTTTTGGGTTGATGCAACAGATTATTTTGGTTCAATTAATGCTGCTGAAATAACAATAGACTACTTTAATGGCACCTCATGGATAAATTTATTCGGTAGAATGAGCTTAATAGCTTCAAAGTATTCATATTCAACTTATATCCATTGTAATTGTACTTTCAACTATTCAATATTAATTTATGATGGTAAACCTAATTTTATTTTAGTCGAGAATGTTAGTTTGAAAACCTATTGGGGGCCAGTGATTATAGATGCTGGTATTTTTCAAAAATCAGACAATTCGATTTTAATATGGGCTAATGTCTCAGATTGGGGATCAGGAATTTCGGAGGTAATCTTAGACTATGAATTTGTTTCCCAAGGAGGGTCTGGAGGAAGTGGAGCTGATTTACAGACAGAAACAGTTAATATGGATTATAATGGTAGTTTATATGTTACTACCCTCTCTTTCTCTAATAGTGGAACAATTACATGGAGTATAATTGCAAAGGAAGGTTCTAATATATTTAGTACTTCGAAATCATCTTCTCAGCCATTTTTCATTACGATTCCACCAGATAATTCCATCTCATGGGAAGAGTATTTACCAGTTATAATCGCTGGTATAGTTATTCCTTTGGTGGTTATTTTTGGAGCAGTTAGTCTTCGGAGAAGACAACGACAAAAAGTATATGTAAAAAAGCAGAAAGAAAAAGAGATAGCCCAACGTTTTACTGATGTTTTAAGCATAAGATCGATTATTTGTAGAAATAAATTTGGAATAGCATTCTATACTGAAAACTTTTTAGTTGAAACTCAGGATCTTGATTTAACAGCAGGATTAACATCAGCTGTATCTAGTCTTGTAACTGAAGTATCTAAAAGAGCGATGAAGAAAGGAGAATTTGATGTATTAGAAAGAGAAGGGTTTAGTATACTATCGCATCATGGTGAATATTCTACAATAAGCTTGGTATCTGAAGGACGTTTAAGTGAATTTATGAAAGAGAAGATTACAAGACTTCATGAGGCAATTGAAACAAGATTTAGTCAACAGGATCTAGAAGATGTAGGAATAAGAGACTATCCTGAAGAATTTAGAGGATTGATCTATCAACATCTAAATGTCGGATTATTAAGTAAATTAACCCTGGATTTTAACCGATTTCACAATCAGCGCAAGGAATTCACTGAAAAAGAACGAAAGCACATATTATACTTGAAGGGTCTTCTGCTTCGTGATGGTCAAATTGCATTTTATGTGGTTACTTTTACCTCATCTCTTACAAAACATGGAGTATCACTTGTCAAAGCATACAAATTATTAGAGAAATGTTTCCGCTTAAAAGTCATTTATCCAATAATGCTTGAACCGAAAGTTATGTAATTCTTATTTCATTTAAAATTTATTCATTAATACTTATTCAACTTTCTAGGTGCTAGAACTTCGCTCCACAGGAGATACAGAATTTTCCTTCTGGTGGGTTCATGATACCACATACTGGACACTCACGTTGTTCAAAACTGTCCTGAATAGGGACTTGTTCTTCAGCAATAGCTTCTAAGGGAGTCAAGAGGATTTTTTTAGATTCTACTACACTAATATTCCACAGTGATCCTACTTCTTTTAATTGACCCATAATATTTTCGGGTAAGGTAATACGATTATCACTATCCATAATTACCATCCGAGAAAGATCTAAGCTAGAGAGGTCAATATCTTTTCCATGTTGTCCCAGAAAAAGACCGTCTCTAAGCTCTATACTTCTATTTGCATACCCTGCAACATGATTTGAATGGGTTGCGAAAAGAAATGCCATTCCTGTATCTCGATTTAACTGTTTAAATAGTTCTAATAATCGAACACTAGTTTTGAAGTCTACATTTCCTGTCGGTTCATCTGCAATAATAATTCGTGGATTATTTGCCATTGCACGTGCTATAGCTACTCTTTGTCTTTCTCCTCCACTTAACCGTGTAGCAAGTTGGTTTTTGCGAGGAAGAACACCCATGGTATCTAATAATTCCAATGCACGTTTTTTTCTAAATTCATATGGGACCTCTGCAAGCGTCATTGATTGAACAACATTATCATAAGCAGATAAGTCAGGAAGAAGATTACCCTCTTGAAAAACAAAACCAACTTCATGTCTACGAAAGAAAGTCAAATCCTCTTCAGAGGTTTTAGTTATGTCAAATTCTTCATTGAATATAACGGATCCTGCTGTTGGTCTCATAAGGCCCCCTAAGACTCGTAACAATGTTGATTTTCCAGATCCAGAGGGCCCAACAATTGCAACAGATTCTCCCTGTGAGATTTCAAAACCTACACCTTTTAATGCCACAACTGATGCTTGATCTTGTTTAGCACGGTAAATGTGATAAAGATTTTGCGCTTTTAATAGTGATTTAGCCATTCTTTTTTCCTCCTATAATTCACGAACAACGATTGAAATTTTTGCTTTAATAGAACTTCGTGTGGAGAAATAGGTAGCAATTAACATAGCTATTAGAGTAAGGGTCAGTGTTCCTATTAATCCCAAGGTATCAAATATAATTAAGCGCTTTAATGTCACACCAGAAGCAAGGGTACTTAAAGGAGTTATAAAAACATCGATAAATTCAAAAAACCCATTAAATAGTATTGAAAGGCCTAATCCAATTATTAATCCCCAAATTACAGAAGTAAGGAGTAATACAGCTGATTCACTAAATACTAACTTATAAATTTGACGATCAGAGGCACCATAACTACGAAGAATAGCAAATTCTCTTTTTCGTTGTTCCATTAGAATACTCATGAATATAAATGTAGCTAAAGTGGCTGCAAGTAGAGAGATGACAAAATCAGCAGTTAATAAGCCAGGTATTCCATAATCAACATTTTCAATTTCATTTGCTTGTCGAATCTCCTCTTTCAAAGTTTTAACAGATATAATCCATGAGTTTGTAGGGGAAAGAAGAGCACTTTTAATAGCTTTAACATCTGCATTTGGTTTTGTTTTGATAAGATATTTTGAAGCCAATATACCTTTTGAATCATTTGTAAATAAATTTAATTGATTTTTAAGAAAATTTGGGATTAATGCAGTTATGAATGGAGGTAATGAGCTTAAATTTTCAGCTAAAGCAGTCAAATTACTGACACGATTAAGTAATGAATGATCGATAATTATATTGCTTGGTCCAATTCCGGCGGGACAGTGATCAAACACACCTTTTACGGTCACATTATGCGGAATAAAATCATAATTAATAAACGATCCATTCCAATGATATGTTAATATTTCAATTGTAAAGGATTCACCAATTTCCAACGCTTTTTCACGAAAAACTGTTTTACCAAGAAGAACTCCATTTGGATCCTCTCTTAAACTATTTATTAAGTCTGTTGGAGTAGAATCAGGAACAGAATCACTTTGCCAAATTCCTACAGTGTCATAAAGTTGATTATCGATTGTGTATAATAAAACTGGATCATTGAATACCATTGCTGAAGTAACTCCAATAGCCATAGCATTATCAATTTTATCTGAGCTAGCTGCGAATTCTTGTATTATTAATGATGAAAAATTAAGACTAGTTGAAACCGAAAGATCAGCACCAACTTCAAAAGTTACTAGACGTTCTTTATGAAATTCCCCTGTATTGCCTTGTACTGCAGCGAGAACACTGAACGATACAGTTAAAGCTATAATTAAAGCTAATCGTGGCATATCCCCTGCTTTTCGAAAAACATTCCCTTTCGCTAATAAATTGATATCTTTTAAGAATCCTATTTTCCGTGTTACGCGATCTGCTTTAGGAGGTATGAAGACAGCTAAGCGAGCGACTAAAGCAGCTCCTCCTATCCAAAATAGAGGAGGTCCTAAAAGTGCTAGAAATCCTCCAACTACTCCTAAGTTAATGTAATAGCCAAACCAATCATTCGCAATAACTAAAACTAATACTAGAAGTCCAATAGTAAAAAATATTAAGTCTAGATTATTACGACGTAGAAAATTTTGTTTTTTAACCTCTGTACGACGTACAGACTCAGTTATTTCCATTTCAATAAAAGTATTTGCTTTTCCATTTACCATAAGTAATAATATTACAAATATAAGGCCTCCAACCACAAAAAATGCTATTTGGTCGAAATAGAAAAAGTCGGGAAGCTCACTTAATGCATAATCCCAATCCCATCTCATAAATCCTTTTGCTGTTCCAATACCCCATGCAGCGAATATCGCAACTAAATAACCGATAATTAAGCCACTAATGGCTAGAATAAATGTCTCTATTAGCACTTTTCGCTTAATTTGCCTTGGAGAGGCTCCTTGAGTTTTTAAAATTCCTACTTGATATTTTCTTTCATGTAATGATAGATCTACACCAAAAGAGAGTAAATATAATGATAAAATAGCAACTGGAACAGTAAGAATCCCATCAAAAATAAAGATAAACAGGCTTAAGATTTGAAATGGTAGTAACTGTCCTTCCACAAGATTAGTTCCAATGAAAACCAAATTGGTTTTCTCAATTTCATTTATTAACCGGTTAATTTGGCTATTAACTTGTTGTGGATCAGCTAAATTAAATTTATCCTCATCTATTTTTATAACTGCGTATCTCATTTCATTCATTCGAAGATCTGTTAAGAATACGGTTTTATTTTGACTTTCCAGTAATTCTTGAGGTACATAAATTGATCCAGCTGTTCCAAACATTAATGCTTCAGAGAAAATTCCTGCAGAGGCTCCAATATCTGAGGATATTATCCCTGCTACTGTTACATTACTTAAAGTAATTTGAGAAAGAGTATTCTGATTGAAAATATTCTCTGGATCTTGTTGAGTAATTGCAAGAGTAATAGATTTTAGGATGTTTCCTTGTTGAATTCGTGCTTTTTCAACTAGATCCTCTGAAATTATTACACCATGATAATAGGGACTAGAATTAGTATATATTCCAGTATCTGGTGATGTAAGTAGCTTATTCTTAAATCTAACTCCAATATCAGAGGAAGAAAGGAAGGTATTTGAGAAAACAATCCCTTCAGCATTTGAGAACGTTTGATTACTATATTCTACGAGTATTTCAGCTTCTAAATTGGCAAGAGTATACATAGTTGTAGAAGTACCAGTTGTTTCTACAATTGTCCGTGCATTGCCATATAAAAGCTGCGCATCTAAAACCTGTGGATTAGATTTGAAATTATTCTTAAAACCTTCAAGTTGGGAATCATTAAAATTTCCTCTAAAATCTATACGAATTTCATAAGGAGAACCCTCTATAACAGTATCATATACATTATTCATCAATACGGTCGAATAAAGCAGAATTCCAGATAATATTGAAATTCCTAATACCAGCCCAGCAATCATTGAAGAGGATCTACGTTTATTTCGAATTATTGAAATAAATGCAGCTTTCAGATAAACTAATCGTTCTCTAATTCGAATTCTACTGGCTTTAGGAAATTTTTCTTGAGTAGTTTCTGTTTGGTTCATTATATTGCCTCCCAAACGTCTTCTTCTCGAAATAGATGCCCTTCCCGAAGAATTAAGATTCTATCAGTTTTTTGTGCAATTCCTACATCATGGGTCACTAGAATTATAGAAATATGTTTTTCTGTAATAATCTCTCTGAATAAATTTATAATTGAAATACCAGTTTTAGAGTCGAGATTCCCTGTTGGTTCATCAGCTAAGAGAATTTTTGGGTCATTTATCATCGCACGAGCAATAGCTACTCTCTGTTGTTCACCACCACTCAAATCATCAGGCAAATGATTCATTCGATGCTTTAATCCAACTTTTTCAAGAAGTTTTTCAGCTTTCTCACGAGCTAACTCCTCATTTCCTCCTGATAACATAAACGGAATCATTACATTTTCTAATGCTGAAAGATATGGCAAGAGGTTAAAATCTTGATAAATGATTGAGGTTTTAGCTCTTCGTGTTTCAACTGGATTAGTTGCTTTCAAATCTAGATTATCTATTGAAACCAAACCATCCTCATACTGCTCTATACTTGCTAAAATATTTAATAAAGTACTTTTACCAGATCCAGATGGCCCCATAATGGCAATAAACTCCCCAGGTTCAACATTTAAACTAATACCTTGGAGAACCTTAATATCTTCTCCATGAGGTATTTTAAATGTCTTATGTAACTCTTTAACTGTTAATAATGACAATATCAACTACTCCGTACAATTAAAAAGACTATAAAGATAATTAAAAGCTTTAAAATGATTAAGAAGCTAATTATTTTATAGTTTAAAAAGGAAAAGAATGTGGAATCTTAACCCCACATATTAAAAAATATCAAAAAATAAGCAATAAAAAAAAATATAATATCTTTTTTAGCCTGTTGTGTTTGGATTGTAAAAGAATTTATTTTACAACAAGTTTTCTCAAAAATTCCTGTGAAGGACTTTCAGGATCGTTATGAACATGTCGACTATAATATAATTCATCACAAATATCTCCTTGGAAAAGTGTTTGAGACGTTTTTTTAATCACGTATTCATTTGAATGTAGAGTATTGATTACACTTGGATAACAAACAACATAATTTGCTATTTCTTGATCATCAACATCTTTCATAGATTCATACCAAGCACATTTATCAAATTTAGCTACCCACATATCTTCATCAAAATCATAAATTGCAAAATTAAAACCTCCACACTTTACCCAAAAATTCACATATGAGTTTCTAGCCTCGCTACATGTCATTTTTTGTTTTTCCTTCCCAATTATCTGAGCATTGTATAGAATAAAATCTTTATACAACTGAATAGTGATATCTCTCCCAAGGACATCCTCTAGAGCCTTTAAAACGTGGTATAAAACCATATGCTTAGCTTTAAGTAATTTACTGATTCGTATCTTATATTTTCCATTGCCAAGTTCCTCAATCTGCTGGACATCATAATATTTGAATACCAATTTTAAAAATAAAGGGTATTGTTTTAGAAAAGGAACAGAATTTTTGATTTCGTACAGTGGAATATACTTTAGATCATTCTTATAAGAAATCATATCATTGTTAAGTCTTTCCTGCGTTCTAATAACAAACTTCTCATGAATATTTTCCTTATTTGCTTTTATATAATTGAAAAATTTATCCAAGTAGGAAAAATATTTCTGAAGGAAATCTTTCAGATCAATTTCAGTTGTTGCATTAGGATCATAAGTTTTGTAGTACTCATAGTCTTTCTCTATATTAGTAGATGTCAAAATTTTACACCTTATATCCATCATAATTTGATTTTACATTGGTAAATATTTCGATTATGGCAAATACCACCTTTACATTAATAGTTATTAATAGATCTTAAAAGTAAAGAATATTGATAGCTAAATCCTAAACTTCTTTTTTTTATTAAAATAGAAATTAATTAAAAATACTAGCTTAGAGTAATCCATTCTTCATTATAAGGTGATTTCAAGCATTTTTCTCATATTTGAAGTTGAATCTTCATTCCATTATTAACTAAAGTGTTATATAATCTTATCCATGAAAAAGGACCTGTAGTGAGTGTTTCAAGGAGGGAATTTCTTCCTACTTTCTCGTCAATAATTTGACAAATGTGTGCACCTACAACATAATACCCTCTTTTAATTACACCTATATTCCAAGCTATTTTCTTTAATTCTTCGTCTGATAATTTTCCAATATTTAAGAAGAGTTTATTCACTTCATTTAATAACCTTTTTAATTCAATTTCATTCTCTAAAAGGGTATAGTCTTGAATGTTTGATGCAGGAAATAAATGTTGAGCTTTATATCCAACAAATGTACAAATACCCTCACTTTGAAAATTATCTAATATATAATTTAGTATATCATTTCTATTTAATTTCCCTTCTGTTCTATGATCTCTACACCACGAATAACAACAATGAAAGAGTTCATGTATCAATGTATTATAAATTATATCCAGATTGTTTTGCCAATAAGGAGCAGAGATATCTATAACAATATCTTCCATGGCAAATGCGTGGGTTGGATTAAATGCTGTAAATTGAATTGTAACGTCATAATTTTCGATAGATCCTCTAGGTGAATAGGAGAAAAGATGAGGAAGAGCTTTATTTAAGAACAATTCTTTTCCTTCTATTATTTTTCTACTATTTTTCATAATCCCATCCTTTTGTCTTTTATTCTCAGAAAGTTTAGACCAAAACAATATTTTATCCCTCCATTCATCAAAATTTATTTCATAATTGACATTTTTCGCCCAAAGTTTGGTACACCACTGTGCACGTTCGTTCTCCCAAAATTCTTCTTCACGCTTGAGAATATCTTCAGGATGAAAAATAATTTTTTCTAGAGTTGATGTACTAAATTTGATATAAGGTTCTTTGTCATCAGGAGTCATAAATTTCACTTCAGAATCGTTTTTTAATTAGATCAATAGGAGAATTGACTGATCTGGAAGGTACGAAAATCTGTTATTCTTTATAAGTACCTAAACTGGTAAGTTAATTTTATAGTAAATTTGTCAAACAAGAAAATTATTTAGATAAACCTCATTTTATTAAATAGTTTTTAGTTAAAGAGCAGAATTTATTTTCGCTAAATACAAAATGTCCCATATTTTCTCTTAGATTTAATTTCTATCAGTAAATGATATTAATCTTATCCTAAAGATTTTAAGATTCTATAGAATTAACTTTAGTCTCCTATCTTTTTCCATATAAATGATAAATTGAAGCCATTTATTATAAGAAAAATTAAAAATAAATCTAATACATAAAGATTGAAAAACTAAGAGAGTTCTAATGGTGGAAAAGATAAAAATTCTTGATTATGATAATGTTGATCCTTTAGAGGTACTTCAAATCAATCTATTAGGATTAGACTTTGCTCTTACTCCTGAAAGGGTAAGTTTAATTCGAAAATATGACCCACGACCTTTTCCATTTCTTGCTCTATATGCAGTTAAAAATGATAAAGTTATTGGACAAGTAGGAGTTTTTAGATTACCTATGGTTACTAAGGAAGGACCAGAGGATGTTGGAGGTATTTGGGCTGTTTGTACTCTTCCTACATACAAACGTCTTGGAATTGCCACAATCTTAATGAATAAAGCACATGAGATAATGCGTGAGGAAGGATTACGATTTTCTACTCTTGGTACATCAAAATTCCGTATTGCTCATCCTTTTTATTTAAAGTTAGGATATCAAGATGTATTTTCTTCATCTAACTTAATTTTTCAACGAGAAAAAATTTTAATTACTGATAATAGTTTCCGAGTTGAACAAGTGGATTTTACGAGGTTAAATCTTGCAGATAAAGTATTTCGTGAGATTTCAGAGGATGCTTTAGGATTTGCTAGGCGTCATGAACCATTTCTGCCTGCTATGGTTGCTATTGGCGATTTAGCAATTGGTAAACTTGATGAAGAAAATATTTGGCTTATTTGGAAAGAGGATCGACTGATAGGATATCTGATTGCAAAACTAGCTGGTTCAGTACTTCAGGTAATTGATATTACGTTATTGGATAAAATGGATGCAATTTATGCTATATCTGCACTCTCTAAACGATTTTTAACACCATATATTCAAGTTAAAAGCAATCATCCCATTATTACTCAAAGTCTATCAAAAATCTCTGGATTAATTATCCCTCATGATTGGAGCACCTTCATGTTGAAGCCATTAACCCCTGACGTCATTAATGTAAACCCTAAGCATCTTTTCGGAATCGGTTCGGAGAATTTCCTGTATTCTGGGTTAGATAGTACTTAATAGAATTATTAAAAATAAAACTTAAAATGAAACTAGATTTTTATTAAATTATTACTTTAGAATAATGAAAGGTGTTTTACTAACAAATAATATTAATTTAGTGAAATTTAAAGCAGATCTCTAGTAGGAAGTCTATATTTCAAAACTAGAACATAAAACCCTATAGAGATACAAGTAAACAAGATAGCTTGAGGAAGGATATCAAAGAGGCTAAGATCGCCAACTATTGGGCCTACCATGTCAAAATAACCAAAAGGTGTTATGAATAATAACAAAGCGATATCAAGGATGAATGCAATAGGAACCATTAGTATTGAGGCTATAAATACTATCAACACGATTTTAAAACCATGTTGTGAAGGAAATAGTAATAAAAAGGCTAAGAAAAAGATAAATGTGACAGTATACGCCCAATCCATTGTAAGAAACGCAGTAATTAAATTATTGAAATCTGAATAGTCATTTAACAATATTTCCATACCTAGAAGTGTGAGAAAATTCGTAGCAAATAGAATTTGCCAAACGAAAACAGAAGCGATTGTACGTTGGAGAATTATTATTGAACGACTTTTTGGAAGTGCATAGGTCAATTCTACATAATCATTCTTATAATCACGATTAGTTATGTCATTTATAATAAGAAGTAAAAAGACACCATAATAAAGCCATGAGAAGCCAAATAATTGATAAGCTAACCAGCTATCAAGACTGAGATTTATACTTTGAGTATGATCATAAAGAATTCCCTTAAAAAATGGATTTTGGAGTAGTGGATAAAGTAAAGCTCCAAATTCAGAAGGTTCAATTGCTCCCCATTGATTAAGAACATATATAGTAAAACCAGCAATTGCTATTAAAAAGACTGTAATTAATCCTGTATTTGCTTGAAGCTGATCACGAATAATAGGGAATCTCCAACCGATAAATGAAAATAATTTGTTAAGCGGAGTTTGAATAAATGTTAATTTATTCAGAATTCCACTTCTTTTGTCTGTTATCACTAAACTCTTTTGAGAATAACTCTCTATGAAATTTTTTCGACAAAGAAGAATGAATATTCCTAGGATAAAACTAAAAACTAGTATTATTGAAAGAAAAACGAAATCAAAAGGAATTTTTGCCTCAACACTATTCATGAAAATCTCTGCCCTTGAGGTTAAGCTAAAATCTTTTAAGAAAGCTAGCTCATCTGTAATGGGAACATTTCCAATTAAAAAATTAAATATAAAATAAAACCCTCCTAGTAAATATCCTCCTTTTCTAGAAAAAGTTAATGAACATCCAAAAGCAGAAAGAAAGGCGAAATTTAAACCTAAAAATATAATCATTATAAATAAACTTGTTATATTTGGGACTCCTTCCAAATTGGTATTTAATGCTAAAAAAGCAATAGAGATAAGATAAGCTATAAAACATGTTAAAGATAGAAGAATAGAAATAAGAATTGAATTTTCTAAAAGGAATATTAAATTTGATTTTGATGTAGTAAAAAGAAGTTCCTTACCATCTTTATCACGAAAAGGAAGGATATTTACTCCAACAAATATTGCAAATAAAGGTATATACATCTGAAAAGCAAAAATGTTTCCAAATAGTATCCAAAAATAATACCCGGGATTATCAACTGTCTGTACTAATGCACCAAAAATGTTTGAAATAGTTTCAACATATCCTGCTGTTCCTTCTTCACCAGGATAAACCAAACCAAATATTAAACTGAACATTACTGCAAAAAGAACTGATAAAAAGAAAACCATTCTTTGTCTCAAAAAATGAAGATAAAAACGCTGGAGAAATAATGGTATATACATTGTGTTTATAATTCCTCCTGTTTTCCATAAAACTGCATGAAGTATTCTCGTAGGCTTCCTGGAGGGTAAGCAAGTTCTTCAAGTCCCATAGGAATTAATAATTCTAAAAATTTATCAATTGAATCATTTTGTTTTAAAAGTATTTTTACCTCATTATCTTTTGTTGATAACAAGTTATCTCCTAAATTTTGAAGTATAGAAGGATTTACCTGTTTTAAACGAGCTTCTAAGATTCGTGGAACCTTTTTGCTAAGATCATCAATATTTTCAACATTGACAAGAAATCCATCTTTTATAATACCAACACGATCACAAATTTGTTGAACTTCGGCTAAATTATGGCTACTGAAAAATATAGTTTTGCCACGTTCCTTAGTTTCTATTAACATTTCATATACTTCTTGTTGAAGAAGAGGATCTAAACCAGCAGTTGGTTCATCTAAAATTAAAACATCTGGGTCATGCATAAATGCTGATATTACGCTAATTTTCTGTTTATTTCCTTTAGAAAGTTCTCTGATTTTTTTATTATAAGGTAAATCAAATTTTTTAATTAATTCCTTTTTTCTTAATGCAGGCTTACCACGCATACTTTCTACATATGATATAAACTCGTTTGCAGTATAATAATCTGGGAGAGCTAGATTTTCTGGAATATATCCAATATTATCACGAACTTTATTGTTCATACGGCTGATTTTTTCACTATTTATCCAAATATCCCCTTTTGTTGGAATAAGAATATTCATCATACATCGAATTGTGGTTGTTTTTCCAGCTCCATTTGGTCCTAGAAATCCAAAAATTTCACCTTTGTGTATCTCTAAATTTAAATTTTCAATTCCACGAGTTTTTCCATAGTATTTGGTTAAATCCTTGATTTTAATTTTTATGTCTTTATTCAAAGATTGTATCTCCAATTCTGTTAGTAAAAATTTTGATTACTCAATGAAAAAGCTAATTACCGTTAGATTTATGAATGATGTTCATAAAATTATGAACAATAGTCATATTTAAATATTATTATTGGGGTATATTAAATAAATAATATGAAAATTGCTGTAATGAAAATGACACACGAACAATCTAATACAGTTTCAAAGATAAAATATGATAGGGAAGCCAAAATAAGGAAAATCATTAATACTACATTCAATCTCTTAAGCAAACACGATTTTGAACGTATAACAACCCGTCAAATTGCAAAAGAGGCTGGTGTTAGCATTGGTACAATTTATCTGTACTTCCCAGCAGGAAAAGAGGACATAATAAAAAATATGGTTTCATTTGTAAAATCTTCTCTTCAATCTGATGACATTAACAGGAATATGGAAGTTATTGACCTAAATACTGCATTAAATGATTGGTTAAATCGATTTTTAGCCTTTCATCAAGAAAATCGTTCTATTTTATTAGCATTTGAAAAAGCTTCTTTAAAAAGACCTGAGATATTTAAAGATGTAAACCTTGCAATAGAACTAGAGTCCCTAAAGGCTTCTCCAGTATGGGCACAAATCCCTGAAATTAAAGAAGTAATGCAAAAGCACGATCGAACTCTAGATGAGATGAGGAAGTTTATCATGCAAGCAGTACGCATTATTGACGTCATAGTCCATCGACATGTTCTTTTTCTGAGATTATATGAAGAAGACGACCAATTAATTCAAGTATTAATACGAATTTTCCGTGAAATGGTTTTAAAATAACTTTCTAAATTAAAACATTAATAACATTTGACGAAATACAATTCAAACTTTAATAATAGTATTTTTTTCATTCATAATTATTTCTATGAAATTTTTGATGTTATAGGTGTCAATGAATGAACAGTTTTCATACTTATTTTTATATATGAATGTAGAAAAGAGTTATGAGGGAATTACTTTCATGTTTAACATTTAAGAATAACTAGTGTTTATTATTAATGCTAATATAATTTATAGATAAAATAAGGTCAAATAGAATTAGCTGAAATAGATAAGACTCATTACAGATTTAGTCATCGAGAGAAAAATATGCTAATAAATACTAAATAGAAAAAAATTGATGTGATTTATTTGATTAAACCTCAAGATCAATATAACCAAGTTATTGAAGAGCTCAATTCCTATATCGATAGACTACTAAATAATCGTGAGGATACATTAGGTTTATCAATAGCAGTAATGAATGACAAAGAAATAATCTGGACAAAAGGGTTTGGTTTTACTGATCACACTAGAACGAAACGCGTTACACCTGATACTTTATTTAGTAGTCAATCAATGGGGAAATGTTTCACAGCTACAACTTTTCTGATTATAGCAAGTCAAGGTTTAGTAAATCTTGATGATTCTATTCGAAAATATTACCCTGAATTTAAAATTAATACTATTTATGGAAATCCAGAAGATGAGATAAGGAATATTACTTTCCGAAGAATGTTGAGCCATAGTGCAGGTCTAACTCATGAAGCTTTGATAGGGAATAATTATGATTATGTTCCTTGTTCATTTGAAGATCATATTCAAAGTATAAATGAAGGTTGGTTAAAATCTCGGGTAGGTTCTGAGATGTCATATTCAAATCTTGGATATGACTTAACAGGATATATAATGGGGTTAATTAAAAGTAAATCCTTTAAAGAAGTCATAAAAGAAGAATTATTTCAACCATTAGAGATAATTCATGCAACCTTTAACATTGAAGAAGCATTAAAGAAATCATTTGCACGAGGGTATGATGGAAGATTTGGTTATCCAGCTGTACAAATTCCAATGCTCGGAGCAGGTGGATTGTTCATTTCAGTACTGGATGTAGCAAAACTTATCTCTTTTCATCTAAGAAAGGCAAAAATTGGCCATAAACAACTTATTGATCCAGAATTACTAGAGGAAATGTATAAATCGCAATTTGTAAAAACGAAAGAATTTGGTTATGGTTTTGGGCTTTATTCTGTTGAAAAATTAGAGAAGACAAAAGTTTATGGCCATGCTGGAGGCGGATATGGTTATCAAACAAATATGATGTGGCTTCCAGAATATAGAATTGGTGTTGTTGTATTATCAAATAATATGAAAAAAAGTCCTGTTGGAGACATTGGAAAAAAGGCCCTAACCTTGATGATTAATAGAATAGGAAAAATCGGAAGAGTACCTATTTCTTTTGATGTGCTAAAACGCTTGGAGGGCACTTATTGTGCAGATGGTAATCTTGCACCGCAAATGTTGAGAATTTCTTATGAAAATGAGAAAATCTTTGTTTACTACATGAATGGTACCCGAATTGAGCTTTTTCCCCAGAGTTCAACTGAATTCATATCTGAGAGCAGAATAAAATATTTATTTGAGATAGATAGAGAAAATAAACCGATAGCAGTAAATGTAGACGATAATTTATTCCCATATAAAGCAAAGTTTAATGATAGCCCATATGATGGATTAGGAGAAACCAAAAAAGAATGGCAAGAATATACAGGAATATATATGTTTGAAGAAGAAGGAAGGCCCAACTATTTAGGTCTTAGTGTTATCAATGGATTTCTCTATTTAATTATAAGGGATAATTTTAAATTGCATCATCACAAAAATAATGTTTTTTTTACAGCAGATGGAGAAGCTCTAATCATAAATAAAGAAGAATTGAATTATAAAGGTATTCATGCCAAAAAAATTAATTTCGACTTTGATCAGTTTATCAAAAGTATTATACAAAAAGATATTAAGTTTGATTATTATTATTTAGCAGTTTTGAATATAATAAATATATTAAATTCTATTAAGGGATTTGAACAAGCATTAAATTTCATAAGTAAAATTGTTCAAATAGATAGGGTATTCTTGGATAATTTTTCAAGCTTTGGGAAACATCTCTTTGCTCTAGGAAAGGTACAAGATGCAGAAGTGTGTTTTTTAAAATTACTTGAATTTGATCCAGAAAATAAAGAAGCAGTACAAATTCTCAGGCAATTAGACTAAATCAAGAAAGGGAGCTATTTTAAAAGTCTCAATCTTTTCTTATATTTTCTATCACGAAAATCATCTAATTCTTATTGAATTCTTACAAGAAATTCTTTGTAAATCTCACTTATTATTTCCTTTTACTTCTTTATATCAAGATTTTAATACAACATTGTGATTAAAATTTTTTTACCTAGGAATTGAATAAATTTTCAACTTTTAAGAAATATTACATTATTTCACTGAATTATTGAATTATTTTTCGTACAATATGCCTTGTCAGCTTACATAGGGTTTAATAAAATCCTTTATAAATGGCAATTTATCTACTTAAACGAATACTAACAAGTTTTCATCCTTATTTCAATAGTTTCAGAGGATTACTTTATGCAAAAAATCCCAAGTTTACCTCAGAGAATCGAGCGACTTCCTGAACTTGCATACAACCTTTTTTGGGCATGGCATACTGAAGCACGTGAGTTATTTAAAAGATTAGATCATCCAGCTTGGATTAGCACTAATCATAATCCTGTTGAAATGCTTCAATCTATTAATCCAGAGCGATTATTAGATATGTCTCGTGATCCAAGTTTTCTAAAAAAATATGATTACGGGATGTTTTCGTTTGATTCAGAATTAAATTCAACAGATCTTTGGTTTGGTCAAAATTTTCCTCAATTCAAACAATCGATTGCATATATTAGCGCAGAATTCGGGTTACACCAGAGTTTACCAATTTATTCTGGAGGTTTAGGTATTCTTGCAGGGGATCATATCAAAGAAGCAAGTGATCTTGGTGTTCCTTTAATTGGTGTTGGTTTTATTTATCCTCAAGGTTACTTCAGGCAAGAATTACAACAATCAGGATGGCAGGATAGTGAACCAGAAGATTTCGAATTTGATAGAACTCCTATTCGACCTGTTATTAAAGATGGAACACAATTACATATTCCGATTGAATTAGCTGATCGTACGGTATGGATTCGCATTTGGGAACTCACTGCAGGGCGTAATATTATGTACCTCATGGACACTGACACTGAAAAAAATGCTCCATGGGATCGAGAACTATCCAGTCGCCTTTATGTGGGAGATAGAGATTTACGTCTTCGTCAAGAGATTATTCTTGGATATGGACCCGTTAAATTGTTCAAAGAACTTGGTATTCATCCTTATGTGTTTCACCTCAATGAAGGTCATTCAGCATTCGCAGCTTTGGAACTTCTTCGGGAAGAAATGATAAATGGAGTTACTTTTCAAGAAGCTTTGAACCGTATTAAACTTAGAATAGTTTTTACAACTCATACTCCTGTTCCTGCTGGCCACGATAAATTTACATTTGAATTGATTGACAAGTATTTCAATACTTTCTATAGATCATTGAAAATTCCCCGCGAAGAATTTTTAAAATTAGGAGAATGGGAGGGGATGTTCAACATGACTGCATTAGCCCTAAGATTATCATACTTTCAGAATGGGGTTTCCATGCAAAATTCAAAGCTTGGAAAAGAGATGTGGAATAGACAATGGGAGATTCAACCAATAACAAACGGGGTCCATTTACCCACGTGGCTCGGGGGTCCTTTTCGGAACTTATTTAAGAAAAGAATTGATAAAAATTATATTAATAAACATGATGACACCTTAATGTGGGAGAGAATTGATGATATCACAAATTCGGAGTTATGGGCTAAACGTCAAATCTTAAGAACACGAATGTTCGATTTCATTAGAGACTTAGCAAGAAGGAAGTGGATGTTTGAACGTAAAGATTATAGCCAAGTCCTTGCATCTGGTGCACTACTTGATCCTGATGTCCTAACTGTAGGATTTGCCAGACGATTTACCACATATAAACGAGCTGACCTAATCTTTCGAGACCTAGAAAGGTTAAAGAAAAATCTTTTAGATCCCTATACACCAGTGCAAATCATTTTTTCTGGTAAAGCTCATCCAGCTGATGATCCTGGAAAACATATCCTAAAAAGAGTATATTCTTATGCAATCAATCCTGAGTTTGGGGGTCGTATTGTCTTTATTGAAAATTATAGTATGCAGGTTGCTAGATATTTAACACAAGGCGTAGATGTATGGTTAAACACTCCTCTTCCTCCAATGGAAGCCTCAGGGACCTCAGGTATGAAAGCAGCAATGAATGGCGTTCTTAACCTTTCTGTTAGTGATGGTTGGTGGCCAGAATGCTATGATGGTTCCAATGGTTGGTTAATTGGGAATGGTAAACGATTTTCAGATCTCAACCAACAAAATGATCATGATGCTTCTTCTTTTTATGAAATTCTTGAAAATGAAATTCGTCCATTATTTTACCAGCGTAATGGTGATAATGTACCAGAAGAATGGGTTGAAGTTATAAAGAATTCCATAAAAACTACAACAGCTCAATTTTCTGCTCGTAGAATGGTAAAAGAATATGTCCAAAAAGCTTATTTGAAGAATTATAAAGAATAGGAAGGAAAAATATTATTTTAACATCTCTTTTGCATTTTCTTGCCATGTTTTTATTTGAGCGTCAGATTTTCTTCCTATCATAGCAGCTATTTCTTGAGAATGTTTCCCTAAAAGGTCTCCAATCGTTTTTATTCCTTCTACGGCCAATTTTTCGTAAACAGTAGCTCCTATGCCTTTTACTTCAGATACTGGTGTATCTTTTGTTACTTTTGTAATTTTTACCTCTGGTTGAGCCTTTGGCTTAATTTCTTCTTCAGGTTTAGTTTTAGTTTCTTTTGGTTTTGGTTTAACAGCAGATTTAGAGATTTCTTTCTTTTCAGGAACAATATGGAATTTTGGTTGGGTGGGTACAGGTTGTGGTTTTGGTTTAGGAGGAACAATTTTAGTATAATTAGGAGGTTTCGTTAAAATTGTTCCTGTTTCCATACAAACCCAGAGATCTATCATTTCGTTGGAATTTTGATAATAATGTTTTCCAATATAGTATATATCCCCTGGGCAAGAATTCTCTTTATGTAAAGCTTTTGAAATCCGATTTGATTTGGGTATTTGTTTTTTAACCCATCTTTTGCCTATAATATAAGGTTCTGAGGTCTTTCCAAGTTCAATTTTCCATGACATATGATTCAGCTCAAAAATAATCATAAAGAGGGATTATTTTTTTCCTTAATCCTTCAAATGACGAGAAAAGAATATTCCTTTTTTAGTTTTGGAAAAAATTCCATAACTTCAAGAAGTTATTTTTCATGTTATTAGTTTATTTAATCACTTAAATCCGTCTTAAATGATTTGAAGATATAACTTTAGATATTCTTAAGTCAATTGCAGTTGTTATGAAAATTCTATAGACTGCAACTAGCATTAATATTTTTATTCATTCTAAGTTATAATTAATAAAATTAAAACTAGATCGATAGAAATAAATTTTATTTCATTTGTAAAATTAAAATGAATAAACTGAAAAGTAGAGTATCTTCTGAGGTAATAATTATGAAAAAAATCGGTGTATTCTGCTCTGGTGGAGACGCACCAGGAATGAATGCAGCTTTACGAGCGATTGTTAGACGAGGGATCGCAAAAGGGCTTAATATTATTGCAATATATCGTGGATATCAAGGAATATTTGATGAGGCATTTGAAAAAATGACTCCTCGGTCTGTAGGCAATATCATACAACGAGGTGGTACTATCATTAAAACTGCTAGGTGTGAAAAGTTTTATGATATGGAAGGAGTTAAAGAAGCAGCTGAAATTTTATCTAAGAATAATTTTGATGGTTTGATAGCTATTGGTGGCGATGGAACCTTCAGAGGATTATTAGAATTAGAAAAGGTTTGGAAGGGTCAATTGATTGGTATTCCAGGGACTATTGATAATGACATATTTGGTACGGATTATACAATAGGATTTGATACCGCAATTGATACTGCAATCCAAATGCTGGATCGAATTCGTGATACTGCAGAAAGTCATGAAAGAGTTTTTGTGGTCGAAGTTATGGGTAGAGATGCAGGATTTATTGCATTAGAGGTAGGAATCGGTGCAGGTGCAGAGGAGATTTTAATACCTGAAGTTCCAGTTGACTTAAGAGCTATAGCAACTAGAGTGAAAGAAGCTCGAGAAAGAGGAAAAAAGAGTATTATACTAATTGTAGCTGAAGGTGTAGTAAATAAGAATATATTCGACTTTTGTGCTAAATTGACTTCGATTCCTGGATTAGAATTTCAGACTCATATTACTTCATTAGGCCATGTACAGCGGGGAGGGTCACCTAGTGCACTAGACCGTTGGTTAGCTACTCGACTTGGAGCTTTCTCTGTTGACTGTATTATCGAAGGACATACTGGGGTCATGGTAGGTGAGCAAAACAACATGCTAGTAAGAATTCCATTGAAAGAGACACAAAAGAAGAAATCTTATGATCGATTTGCATATAACTTGATCTATGACTTAGCAATCTAATAAAAATTTGATAAAAGTCATCATTTCTTCAAATATGACTTCATGTTAAATGGAGCTGAATGGTTTTATTATTTAAATCACTCTTCCATTTTATATTGGACTTTTATTTCTTTTTGTGTTTTTAAAGATTCTAAAGCAGCATAAGCTACAGTAAGCGCTTTTAATCCATCTTCTATTGACACAGGAATTGATTGATCATAGAGAACAGCTTTTGCAAAAGCATTAATTTGGTCAACAAATTCATCTAACTGATCAATATAATCAAAAATGGGTTCAGGACCATTCAATTCTGTATTCATTTCAGAGGAATGTTTAGAGGGATCAATATGAATAACTCCATCTTCTCCATATATAATCATGCCATTATTCCCCCCTAATTGATTAGATAATTCAGGTTCTGACCAAGAAGCTTCAATTGTAGCTAATACACCTTTATAGCTTTTCATAGTTATAATTACTGTATCCCAAGTTTCTATTTCTGGATAAACTTTATTTGAACCAATAGCATATACTGTATCTATTAAATCATCTCCTAAAAACCATTGAATCATATCTATATCATGGATTGCGAGATCAACAGGGATACCTCCACTTTTTTCAATGTCCCAAAACCATCGTTTTAATGGTGGGCTATAACCTCGTCTTCGAGTATGTATTGATATTATTGAGCCAATTTCACCTCTCTCCACAACATTTTTTGCTGCACGATATCGTTTTTGAAACCGACAAATCATAGCTACCATTAATTTTACATTATTTTCTATTATCGCTGTTTTAATCTCCTTATAATCGTTTGGATTTAATAGAAGGGGTTTCTCACATAAAATATGTTTCTTATGCTTTGCAGCTTCAATTATATACTCCTTATGAACAAAAGTAGGTACACAAACAGAGACTGCCTGAATATTTGGATTCTTAAGTGCTTGCTTATAATCTGTATATAAGTCAGTAATTCCAAAGAATAAACCTCCACCTTGTAAAGCAACAACATCGCGTGTAGCTAACGCTTTCAAAGCAGTAAATGGGCTTTTAAAATAGGCAGCTGCATGGACTTGACCAATTCCTCCAAATCCAAGTACTGCTACATTCATTGGATTCTGAACTTGTGCGTTTGTAGCCCCAAATAGATCGTAAGCTTTTGGGGAAGTCCCTGTTGCTAACATAGTACCAATGATTCGTGATTCAATCTCAAAATTCATTCCTAATATCGTTTCAAGTGTTTGTAAGAATTTACCGGCGATAAGACTTAATTCAATATAGCTCAATTGATGCCAATTTGGTAATCCTATAATATTTATAGCCACTTCATCTGTTGTTGGACAATTTGGATATTTATAATCAATTTCTTTTTCAAAAAATGGGCAGCTAAAAGGACATTTTTTTGATCCATATCCTTCTCGTTCTTGGAATAAGCGAGAAGAGTACAATCCTGTTGGATAAATAAGCTGCGTTATTTGAAAGTCTTTATTGAGGATAATGGCAAATTCTTTTCCAGTCATACCAATGACTTTCGGATTTACTTTAAGAGCAAAGGCATGATACACATGAGTACCATAGGATGGTTTTTGAGGTAATTCAATTCCTGGGATATCAGAAAGAAGCATATTTAAGTACTCAGAATTTTTAATTCGTCCTTGATTCATTTTATCTAATTTTTTCAGTTGCTCTATACCAATAGCTGCTTGAATAGTTGTCATGCGATAATTAAATCCGAGCTTTTCATAAGTATACCAAGTAGGTTCACCATGATGCCTGATTAATCGACATTGATTAGCAAATTCTTCATCATTTGTTACAATGATACCTCCTTCCCCAGTCATCATATTTTTTGATTCAAATAAAGAAAAACATCCAGCCAATCCAATTGAACCAACTTTTTTCCCTTTGTATTCAGCACCATGAGCCTGAGAAGCATCTTCAATTAAAATCAAATTATTATTCCTAACAATTTCTAATATACTATCTATATTAGCAGGATGACCAAATAAATGAACAGGGATTATAGCTTTGGTACGTTTTGTTACTTTTCTTAGTGCATCCTCTGGATCCATACAATAAGTAATAGGATCTATGTCCACAAATACTGGAATAGCGTTCTGGTGTATAACAGCTGTTGCTGTCGCTACAAAAGTGTATGCAGGTACTAAAACTTCATCCCCTGCTCCAATGGACCCTGTTGCTGCTAAGGCAACATGAAGAGCAGCAGTTCCTGAACTCACAGCAATGGCATACTTTGAACCTATATACTCTGCAAATGCTTTTTCAAATTCCTCTATCTGATCTCCTGACATAAAAGTTAATCTTTGGGATTTCATTACCTTTTTTACAGCAAGAATTTCTTCTCTACCTACTTTTCGATCCATTGGGAATTGATCAACTTTTTTTAATCTTTTGGGCATATTACATCTCTCGACTCTATCTGTGTTACTTGAATTCAACCAAAACTTTTCTTTCTAAAGAATTATGTTTCTCTAAAAAATATAGAAATCTTACAATTTCCTTGAGCATTGTTGACCATTGTTTAGCGAATCATAACATTTATTAACTCTGATGATCAAAGATATAATTAGTTATAATAATAATGATCAAAGTTATTTAAGGAGAAATATAATATGTTAGATTCTAATACATTGGAATTTGAATTCTTAACAGATTTAAGCGTGTTACCTCCATCAGTTAAAGCTGTACATGATACTTTATTAGAAGGAAAGCCATTATATGTTCATGAAATCGCTAATAAAGCCAGTTATTCAAGAAGAACAGTACAGGAAGCCTTAAAAATACTGATCGATCGTGAAATGGTTATAATTTTCCCAGATTTCAGAGATCTCAGAAGAAATTTGTACACAATTTCAAATAATTGAATAAAATCTACGTCATTTGAAATATTTTAATCTTTAGTTTCATAGGTTTGGTGATACTTATTTGCTGCAATTATAGCTCGCTCCGTATCTACCTCAATTTTCTTTTGAACCCAGAACAAGTCAATAAAAAACGCAACAACTGCTAACACCAAAAAAATAAAGGCTATAGGGTAAAATACCCCATTTATAATTTCAATTATAAATTTTGATAAATATACTAATAATGAATAACCAAATGAGATGAAAATATAAGACATTGTATCAATATATAACCAATTTCTGATCCAATTAACTCCAGCGAATTCAATATATGAACCTACAAAAATCGCAATGAAAAGTAAACTGAGATTATTAGAGGCCCAAAATGCCAGAAATGTAAAAATTGCTCGAGCAAAAAGAAAATATTGATCACGCCTAGTGTTACCGAACCGCCATTCAAAAATAACCATTGGGATTACAAATATTATACCAGGGAGGAAAAAAAATGATGGGTCTGCTGTAAGAGATTTACTAATGTTATAAGTAAATATCGAAACCATACCCCAACTGAATCCAACATAATAAGAGTAACCAAACTCAGGATCCCATGGATGATATTTCCATTTATTAGCTTTTACGGCCCAATAATCTGTAACATATCCAACCACTAATCCAATATAAAAAAATATTACTTCATCCCATGGAGGTTCAAAAAAAATTCCATATAGTATCATATATGCTATGCCTAAGATTAAACATAATATGTCACTTTTAGTTCTGTTATTCAACCATAAAACAAATGGTACACCAAATATAAAAAAGCATAGGTTATAGAATGGGAGAAATGGAAGAAACTCGGGAAATGGTACCATATTTATCACCTAAACTAATATAAACAAGAAATTAGCATAAAAATCATTATAGGAGTATTTTTTTAAATAATTCTTAAATCCTTGCAACATTATTCTTATTCTACCTTTTCTAAATGAGAATTATTAATTTCAAAATTTTTTAATGATTCTGCATCAAGCTCAAATAACAAAATTATTTATTAATATCTCCTGAATGATTTTAAATTACTGTATTTATCTGTTTTGATTAAAAAATAGCATTTCCTTAATTTTTTAGTTTATAAATATTCTTAGAATTCGATTATGCAAATTTTTTACCTAAATGATAGCGATATCCTATAGCTAAATTCGTAAAAGAGTATTTATTTTTAATTTCAAGGCTTGTTTTTATAGTGATTACATATCAGGTTTATTTGATAAATTTATTTATTTCGCATATATTCGGTGCATAATGAATGGTACAAGTAATAAATGATTCAGAGTTCATTCAACGAATTAAAAAGAATGTTGATTCAAATTCATCGCGACCTTTAGTTGTTGATTGTTTTACAGAATGGTGTCCTCCGTGCAAGGCCTCAGCACCTATTTATGAACAACTTAGCCAAAAATATGGTGATAAAGCTGACTTCGTAAAGATTAATGTCGATTATAATCAAGAAGTAGCCCATCAACTAAGGGTTCAAGGAGTACCAACCTTTGTGATTATAGTTGGAAGAAATCTTAAGTCAAAAATTGTTGGAGCGGATATGAGAAGGCTCGAAAAGGAAATACGAAAAGTATTGGAACTTTAATAAAAAAAATATTATTCTATTTTATTTTGTCCTCTAAAATAATTCATTCTAAACTATCCTAGAATCTTGTCACCCAAAAATTTATTTTGTTTCTTTCCTAAAATTTTAATAATCTAACTTTTTTTTTGGGGATTAATGACCCTCTACTCCATAAAACTTCTAAAAATTAAAATTTTGAAGAAGGACCTTAAATGAAGCAAAAAGATTACTATAAAGTGCTAGGTGTTTCGAGAAATGCTTCTATTGATGAGATCAAGAAAGCATATAGAAAACTTGCGCTAAAGTATCATCCTGATCGTGCAAAAGAATCAGGAATAAATCCAAATGAGGCAGAGGCTAGGTTTAAAGAGATTGGAGAAGCTTATTCTATTCTTTCGGACGAGGAGAAACGTCAACAGTATGATAGATTTGGCCATGATGCTTTTTCTCAATTCTCTGGAGGGCCAGGGGGGTTTCGTATGGATATTGACCCAATGGAGATTT
Source organism: Candidatus Hodarchaeum mangrovi (assembly GCF_975850365.1). Lineage (NCBI taxonomy): Archaea > Promethearchaeati > Candidatus Hodarchaeota > Candidatus Hodarchaeia > Candidatus Hodarchaeales > Candidatus Hodarchaeaceae > Candidatus Hodarchaeum > Candidatus Hodarchaeum mangrovi. The sequence goes on from NZ_CDLCQJ010000072.1 coordinate 26,709, forward strand.
TTCGTCAATTTTTTGGAGGCTCCCGAATGTTTGGAGGGGATGACATTTTTTCTGGATTTTCAACAGGTGGACCATTTGGTGGAGGGACAACTTTTAGAACTAGTTCAAGACCAGAAAAAGGTTCTGACCTTAAAATTAAAATTAAAGTAAAAATCTCTGAATTATTATCCTCTCAAACAACAGTAAAGAAGACCTTAAACCTCAAACGAAAATTTTCTGATGGTACAATAAATAAAGAAAAAATTCGTATCCCAATCCCTTATGATGTCAAAGAGGGTCAAATTCTTCGAATTAGTCAAAAAGGAAATCAAAGTCGATCTGGTGGTCCTCCTGGGGATCTTTTAGTGGAGATTAATCTAATTGATGATATAATAGATATCCCAATCTCAATATTCTTAGCTTTACGAGGCTCTTCTCTCCGCTTACGAAGTCCTTCAGGAGAAGAATTGTCAGGAACTTTACCTAACAATACTTTAGAAAATACTATATTAGATTTTAAATCTGGATCAGGAGAAATTGTCAAAATAAGAATTAAATACAAGTTTCCAGCTAAGCTTACAGCAAAACAGCTTGAATTGTTATCAGAGCTTCAAGATATTGAAAATGAAAAAAAAGAATAGGGATTTCTGTTATTATTTAAGCTGTTAATTTTCTATCATCATTTTGTAAAATTCTAATTACAGTTTTTTGCCCTAACTCTTCTAATATTGCTTCAAGTCCTTTTTCCTCTACCTCATAAATCGTATATCGGAATGATGGTTTAATTGAATACTTTAGGTTTTCATCAACATAGAGGATTGAAAATTTTATAATAAATAACCCGAATTTTGTTTTAATTTGCTTTTTTAGTAGTCCTGCTGCCAATCCAAAACCATCATCTACAGAATGATCACATAATTCTTGGATTAATCTCCACTTTTCAAATGGACCAATTATTGCCATAGAGGTGACTACTTGAAGTTGACTCATCTAAAATTCTTCCGACTTTGGAGCATAATGATACATTAAATTTGAGAAGGGTTATAAATAATGAATGAGCAAATAGTTTTGAAAACTAATATCTAATATTAGGATAAATAATTATCTATTAAGATGAGCAATAAATCTTTATTTTAGACGAAAATTAAAGACAATTATGTGGAGACAATAATAAGGAGTAATTGTGAATGGTTAGACTAGTGTTTAAGAATCGTAATTTTTCAGAAGGTCGTGAAGAAGCAGGTGAAGCTGTTTTAACTCTCGACGAAGCTACTCAAACAGCACGATTAGAATATTCCGCAGAAGCTGGATTAGTAATAAGGAGAACCGCTAGACGACAAGCGGAAAGTATTGCAAAATCAGGTTTCTTACTCTCTAATGGTAAACGAATTGGGAATAATTTTAAACTAATTGAAGCAGAAGATGAAAAAATAGATGATAGATTATTACAAGAGGGCCATAAATATCGTTAATTTTACTGAAAGATTATTTTAACTATAAGGATTAATTAAATCCAAAAAGTATAATCTTTTCGTAATAGATTTTCCAGATCTGATCTCGTCTTAAAAAGGGAGAGAATAAGTTAATATATCCTCTAAAAAGCTGTGTATATATAATCCATTTATTGAAGTAAAACCATTAAACTACAAAAATATTTTACTCACTATTTATAACCTAGTTATTTGATCCTTTTTTTATAAATTCTATAATTCTGGTGGTGTTATAGGTTCAGATTCTTGTTCTTGCAGATATCCATGGTAATCTCAAATCTACATCCAAGTTGATTCAATATCTTGAATCTAAGGATTTTAATCTTGATATTATTTTAATTGCAGGGGATATTCCAAAAACAACACCATTTCCCCTCATGATAGAATATATGATAAAGCACCCTCTGAAATTTCTCTCAAAAAGTGAATATACAAGATGGGTATACAAAGGGAATGGAAGAAAGAAATTTGTTAAGGAGCAAATAAAATCAATTAATCAAGTTCTTGACCTTTTAAAAAAGTTAAATACTCCAATTGTGTATGTGCCTGGGAATGTTGATACAAAAGAGTTAAATGAAACCTTTAAATCAAGAAAAGACATTGAACTCCACTATTTGGATGGAGAAATTCTCGATTTTGGAAAAATCTCTATTCTTGGTATAGGTGGAAGCTTATTTACTCCAAATAAATATTCTGAACCACTTTGTGAGAGAGAATATTCTTTTGAAGACTTTAAAAATAGATTAAGTACCATAAAAATTCCCAGTATGTTTAAGAATGACTATAAAATCCTTTTAACTCATGAACCTCCCTCCTTTGAAATTAGGTTGAAAGATCGTATATTTAAAGGTGGAGCATCGTTCTTTAGTGACATTATAACAAACAAAGGGATAAATTTATCCATTTTTGGACATTGGCATGAATTTCCAATATATTGGGAAAATCCTGATTCAAAAACACTTTATATAAATCCAGGACCACTCGGATGTTATTATTTCTCGATTTTAGAAAAGAAAGACAGAAAAGTAGAAATAAAGCACCAAAAATTAGTTGCTGAGAAATTCGATATCACAAATATTATCTACAGTTTAAGAAAAGAGTCTGACATGTTTCTTAAGACACTTAGGTTCGTTTAAAATGGCTTTAAACCAAAATCTTATTCAAGAATTTATTGATACTTTGATTCAGGACTTGATATTCTTATTATCTGATCCTATTTCCTTTCTTGATACCTATTTCTTTTCCGCTCCAGGATATAATCTATACAATACAATTATCTATACCTCTTTAGGAATAGTCGCAATTTTTCTGATCGGGAAGATAATAATACGGATCAATAAGTTTGGAACTGATCGTTGGGGAGAAGAACACTTCAAAAAAGTTCAAATGGATACTGAATTTTTCTTATCAATCCTACCCTATATCTTCATTGGTTCTACTCTTCGAGCATTACAAGATATTGCTAAACAAGAAAAAATTCTTCCTATTTTAAACTTTCCCTACCAAATTTTTGAAGATCGCCTTTTTGTAACTCCTGGTGTTTATATCTTCACTATTGTCTTAACACTTTTTGTTGGAATATCATCTATCTTCATTTCTCAAGAATATCTTCAAGATAGTAGACGATTCTCAAACTGGCGAGTAACATTTTTCACGATTGGAGTAGGAATCTCTATTTTTTTATTCATCCCAATATTCCCCTTATTAATTATCCAACCAGGGTTTTTTGAGGGAGGATTCGTCATATTAATTCTTACAGGCCTTTTTGCATTTTTATTTACTAAAATAGCAAAAATTATCTCAAATAAAAATAAACCTAATTCATCTATCCGTTTCGAAGAATCCTCTGCAATGATAACTCAGATGTTTGATGCTTTTAATACTGTCATTGCAATTGAATTTTTTGGTTATCAAGAAAAACATTATCTGCCTTCTTTGATATTTGAAGGACCTTTTGGTTCATGGCCTTTTTTAATAATTAAATTTATTGTTGTTTTACTTTTTATTTGGGCAGTAAGAGGATTTGAAAACGAAAACATCGAAAAATGGTTATTATGGGTAGTATTTTTATTAGGATTGGCCACTGGTACCCGAGACTTTCTACGTTTAGTTACTGGAACTTAATTAAATGTTAAAATGAGGTTATACTCTCACAGTGGTTTCGAGGCGTATTCCTCTATGGTCTATATTTACTGGTACAGAAATGGGAAGAAGAGTAGATTTCCATGATTTTTGCACTGCAAAATTAATTTGTATTTTTCCTCCACCTACTCGTCCAAATGAAATATCAAAGACAAAATCAGCTAAGTGTGAAACAAGTACCTCAACAGTGGGATCATGTAAATTTTTCACCATAAGAAGAAAGTGAATTCCTGATCTTTGACGAACAATGTGTTTTAGTGTTTCTATAGCAATGGATACACTCTCAATTGAATTTGTACGAATTAAAGAGGAGAGGGAATGAACACAACTACAAATTTGATTATGTTTAGAAAGCTCTGGGATAAAGACTCGACTAAAGAATCTTAATGAATCTTGTGCATACTCACTTTTAAAGTCAACGCTGTCAGGATTTAAACCAATTACTGCTCCTTCAGCAGCAACTCTTTGAGTAAAAGCATCCATAAAATGCCAAGCATCCTTAGTACGATATTTTCCTATATCAAAATTGTAAACCAACATTTCTTCTTCTATTTCTTGTGGTCTTCCATCAAAGGCCAAATATAATACTTTTTCAGATGCCTTGGTCTCTAAGACCTGATAAAGTACCTGTTGTGTGAATAATTCAAATTTAGTACCTGGTTCTCCAAGTACTAATATTACACTTTTCTCAGGCAATCCTGGATCTTCTTCTCCACCAAGGAAGAGGTCAAGAGATAAAACCCCAGTTTTAAAAGTCTTATTCACAATGATCACTCAACAGAAATCTAAGATGCTTAATAATTAATATTATATCCTAGTATTAAAATATGACTTTTTATCAGATAAAATGATCTCTATAAACAATTAACAGAATTATAGAGTTTTCCATTTTAAAAGAGACCTATTGCATAGATTCAAATTCTACATATGAATAAGGAGAATATCAGATCATGTTTGATGTTGACCCTTTAGCGTTACCTTTCGAATTCCAAGGATTTGGTGAAAAAAAGAAGATTGGTTGTTTACTACTCCATTCTTTTACTGCAAGTCCGAGTGAAGTTAGGAAATTAGGAATTTATCTTCGTAACACAGGGTATTCAGGTATTGCCCCATTACTGCCAGGACATGGCAGTGTTTCAGAATCTTTAATTGAAACTACTTGGTTAGATTGGTATGAGTCTGCTAGAGAAGGTTTGTTATACTTAAAAGGTCAATATGATTACGTTGTAATTATTGGGGTAGCACTCGGTTCTGTACTAGCTAGTATGCTCTCTGCATCTCCTGAACGTGATAATATATCAGGATTAATACTTATTTCTCCATCTCAACATGCTCCATCATCTTTAATCATCAATCTGCTCCCATTCCTTAAACATATTAAAAAAGATTTTCAAATTGACAGCGAAGAAGCAGCAGCAAAAGCATTAAGGGAAAAAGGTTTTTTCTTTTATTCTAAGCGACCAACTCAATCTCTAATTGAATTATATCGAATAATTGGATTCACAAATAATCGTCTATCTTTAATCACACAACCAACTCTAATTATATATAGTGAAGCAAATTTGCAAAATACCGAATTTATTATTGAAAAAATGATTAATTGCCCTCGAATAGACAAATTTCCTATAAAAGAAGGAGGGCAATGGTTTCTTTTATCACCTGGAGCTGAAATAGCCTATCATAAGATTAACGAATTTATTGAGTCAATTATTGATTTAAAAAAATAAATTAATTTTTGAATAGTTTAACGGTATTTACGAGGAATTATTCTATACAATAGACTAAGGAATGGAATGATAGCTTTGATTGCAAAACTTAATGAAATCACAGGTAAAAACCGAGGAAAGTATATCCCATAAACTTTACCAGGATTCATTATTTCTTGTATATCATATTTATTTTTCATTTCTTTCATTTTTTTAAAATTTTTTAATCCCATTATTTCTGGAGTATAGGCTGATAACCATAGACCAGTAGAATAAGGTGTTCCTCCAATTTTTCTTGCTATTTGGATAACTTCAAAAGTTCGGAACCATCTAAACAAGTATGATAAAGAACCAATGAAAGGTACCTCAAATTTTCTTTCATCTACTGGAAACCAAATCAGTACTGTTAAAATTTCATCAGAACTGGATAATACTTCTGTAGCATAGGATTTAGAAGGAAATCTTTTTTCTAAAATTGAATAAAAACTATTCAGAGAAGTATTAGGTATCAAAACCTCAGCAGTAATGAGTGAAGGACCTCTTCTTTTCACTCTTAAAGTATAAAATCTTTCATCCCAAAGAAGTTGTGCAATTTGTGATCCACAAAGTTCTAACTTATATCTTTTAGCAATTTCTAATATTGCTTTTTGATGGTTTTCTCCATCAGAAAAAGTTATCATCACTATTCCTGCATATTTATCCTTTTCTGGAGGGAAACATTTATCATAATCTGGATATGTTTGACGATTCCATTCAATATTCAAAGAATCAAAAAATTTCAAATAAAAGGGAGATAATTGTTGAAATTCTGGAATTGCCTTAATAATTGAATCTTTGTCTTTAGAAGATAATGCGAATAATTCAATTGAGAAAATTGGTATAATTTTTAGAGTAACTGTATATAAAATTCCTAGCGTTCCACAGCTACCTATATATGGTTCAGAATCCTGTAAAACTACTTCTTCACCATTACTAGAAATAAATTTTAATTCATTTACAGCTTTTTTTACAGAACCATATCTGCTACTTCCTATTCCATAACCTCCTTGGGTAATCCATCCCCCTACTGATGCTGATGGTGAGCTTGAGGGATAACTAAGCAATGTAAAATTTTTTGTTTCGAGAAATTGAAGTAAATTCTTCCATCTAATCCCTGTTTCGACTTCTATTTCTTTATTAACAGCATCAAATCTTATTACTTTATTAAATTCCGTTAAATCAACGATTATTCCTCCTTTTACCGGTATAGTCCCACCATATCCACTAGTACTTGTAGCTCGAGGGATTAATGGAATTTTAAATTGATTACATATCTTTAATATCTTTTTTATCTCAGATAAATCTTTTGGTTGAAAAATTGCAAGAGGATCGTGGTTAAATAGAATATAAGTTATTCTAGGTAAATCTGCAATATCACGACTGTACAAGAGTTTTTCATAATGACGAAGACGTATAACCATCCCATTCTCTTTTAACTGAGTAATTTCTTTCATAATTACAGTTCGTTCTTTTTGAAGAGAAAAATAATATAGAATTATTATTATTCCCATAAATAGATTAAATCCAACTATCAATAATAATATATTTTGATTTCTAAATAGATCTAATTTAACAAAAAATCCTAGCAATATAAAAATGGAATTAATAATCCCAATTATTGTTATTCCTTGTAAGATTCGATCCTCAGAACGCACTATTATGATTCTCCAGAATTAGTTCCTTTTTTTTGCTTGGGAAACTTAGATACTCTATAAAATAGAAATTTTAATCTTCTCATTTGTTAAAAGAGAAACCCTTTTTTTAATTTTGTAAATAGCAATATATTTGAAAAACCATCTCTCACTACAAGATATAATGGAGTAATCATTTGTAATGGATAAAATTTCTTATCTACTCTTCGACTTTGATGGAACTATTGTTGATTCAATGAAATTCTTAGAGGAAAATGCAATTTTTCTACTAAATCGGTTTTACAACTTTCCTTCAGCTAAGGCAAAGCAATCTTATCGTCAAACAACAGGACTTCCTTTTATACAACAGATGGAGATTATATCACCAGAAACACCTAGTCTTAACGGCAAAATTGTTGAGAATTTTGAAAAAATGAAGATAGAAAGGATTTATGAGCAAGAATTATTTCCAGAAGTACCTTATGTATTAACAGAGCTAAAAAAGCGACACTATCGTATTGGGATTTCTAGTGGAACTTATGAACATATAATTAGAAAATACTTTGAAATCGTTGGAATAAAAATTATAGATGACATTCTTGGTTATCGTAATAAATCGTTCGAGAAAGGTAAATCGCATTTCGATTATATATTGAAAAAATGGAACTTAAAACCTTTTAACATTATTTTTATTGGAGATTCATTAAATGATGCCAGAAGAGCGAAAGACAATAAAATCAGGTTTATTGGAAGAATAGGTTTGTTCAATAAAGACGAATTCAATCAAATAATTCCAAATATTCAATTAATATCTAACCTCTCTGAAATTCTTCCCCTTTTTCCTTCTATTGGTGATTAAACATGGACTTAAGTACAAAATATTTAATTGGATTTTTAATTATTCTAACTCTTTCACTTGTTACTTCTTTTCCAATCCTAGTTTTACTATTTAATTCATCAGTCCTACTAGATATTTTCGTTAATCCGTGGACTACCATTATTTTAGGTGTAATAATATCTAGTGTGGGAATTTTCTATTATATATTACTCTTTTCACCTGAGCGCATTAAAGGTATAAGGGGAACATATGAAGCTTCACCAGATCTATCGACTTTTAGAATAGTAGAAATGAAGGGACAGTCTATTAAAACGACAGAGATACCTAATATGGCATTCTGCTCTGTGTGTGGAAAACAAATTTTCAAACCATACTTATGTAGTCGATGTGGTCAGCTTCTTTGTGCTCAACATTATAGTTATGGTAACCATCAATGTTTGGAGTAGGAAAAAATGTCAGAGGATTGGAAAAAAGAATTTTTAAAAGAATTTAGAAAAAAAACCCTCTTAGATAGATTAAATCTTTCTATCAATGAATTAAGTGAATTAGGGATTGGTTGGCTAATTATATGTTTCATAATACTTTATCTATCTGGGGTTATTGATATCCTAATTAATGAAGGAAGAATCCCAGATTCCCTCATTCTTTATCTTTTTATAATTGGTATCAGTTTTTTCACCCATGAACTTACTCATAAATTTACAGCCATACGTTTTGGTGCTAAAGCTTATTTTCGTTTGTCTAAAGAAGGTTTATTTATAACTTTACTATCGGTCTTAATAGGGATTCCTATTTTAGCTGTAGGAGCAGTTTTTTGGTGGGGTGAAGCATCAGCATCAACCGGAATTCGTGGTAGAGTATCTTCAGCGGGACCGATATCAAATATGGTACTAGCGGGGATATTTTTAGTTATTCAAGGATTAGGAACGTTATTAGGAGGATCAGAACTCTTGCTCTTTTTACAAGGACCAACATCATCAATTGATTTATTCTTTTACTTCATTGGGTCTAGAGGTGTTTATTTAAACGTTTTTCTAGGAGTATTCAATTTATTACCAATAGGAGTTTTAGATGGAGCTAAGGTTCTTGCATGGGATGGACGTATCTGGATAGCTTTAATTGGTTCTCTTATTGCACTTGGGATTTTCGGGGGAAGTTTCTTCCTATTTTTTTAGACTTTCTAAAAATCTATAAAAATGGCAAAAATACAATTGAGTTATTTTTCTTTTTTTGAATGAAAGTTTCTTTATGACAAAAATAAGATCTCTTGGGCCATAAGTAAGGTTTGTAAAGCATACAAAAGCAAAAATTGTACCAGATTATCCTTTGAGATATCTTAAATTATAAGGATTTGCATCTTTCTCAAGTTTAGAGAACCTAATTACATTTCGTTCTACACGTCGACAGATAGTACGAGTTTGATGTTTTCAAAATTCTATAACTTAATTCATTGGTTAATTATTGATGACCAAGGATATTTTTCAGCAATGGATTTAAGCAAACGTGTTACTTTTTGTTCTTCAAAAGTTTTATCATAGTATAAGAATACTACTCGCCCCCCACGAGTTCGCTTCATTCTTTGATACATGGTTTTTGTTGTATTGATGGAATCAAAGACGATTAATAACTCAGCTTGAGGAATATCCAAATCTCGTTCTCCTATACTTGTCATTATTAATACTGACTTCTGTTTCCCTGCTTTAAAATTATTAATCACCGAAATTTTATCTCTGACTCTACCAGTTAATTGATATGTTTGTAAACCAGATTCTGATAAAAATTTGTCTAGTTCAGCTGCTGTATCAAGATAGGAACAAATAACCACACTTTTTGAAGATAAAGATTCATTCTGAATTAATTGTAAGACCTTTTCGATTTTGGGATTCTTTTCAGGGAGGTTCCGAATTACCTCTTTTGTTAATCCAAATTTCATTAATCGATATAAGAATTTCCGAAATTTCGATGTCTGCATCGCTGTACAATATTTTCTGATTAAGAGTAATCCTTGATACTTTTGGTGTTGACCACTAGAAGAACTCAACATTCCAGAAACTAATGAAAGCTGGGAGTCTGACAGATTTTCTATCAGTCTTGGTTGGTCTTTTTTTGTTTCTTCGATAATTTCCTCACGTAATGTATCGATGATTCCATCTATAAGATTTAGAACTTCCAATAATTCTTTACTTGGTTCTACTGAAACCATTGAAACCATAGTATATCTTATGTAGTCAGAAATATCAGTCTCCTGAATTAAATTTTCCATCCGTATTATATGTAAATCAGGAATTTGACTTTCTAGTGAGGAATATTCGGATTTAATCTTTATTGTTTCTTGGATATTATCATAAAGAACATGATGATCACGCATTGTTCCAGTCATTCCGACAACCCAACAGTTTTTTTCAACAAAATAAGGAATTAATTTGTTATACGGATAAATGAAAAGTCTATCGTCTCCCTGTCTTCGAACTACTTTATCTACCTCATTAATAATTATAATGTCAAATAATGGCTTTTTAGACATTTTCTCAAAAACATTCATAAAAGTTTGAGGTGTAGCCATAATAATGCGTGCTTTTTTATTTTCTAAGATTTTTATTCTTAACCAACTTGGTGTTTGTGAGGATATTCCCTGAAATTCGTCCTCTCGAAATCCTCCATATTGGGTTGTAAAATAGTGGTTGGTTTCAAAGTACGAAGAAGTTGAATGAAGTAATAATAGTACCCGTTTGTCTGAAAATGTTTCTTTAACAATAAGATACATTAATACTCGTTTTCCCATTCCGGTATCTACTTCAGTAATCGTATGATAAAAATTATCATAATTTTGCTTCAATTGCTTGAGTATTGCCTTTTGATACTCACGTGGCATTATCAAACTATTAATTCCCTTTTTTTTCATTTATCATCAACGTAGAACAATTAACGTTATTTCTATTTTTTAAATTTCCATTTTTTCAATTAATTAGTTACTCTCTTCTTAAATTAGATTTAATAAAGAGGATTTAAAGTCTATTATGAAAGATTAAGATGCTTACTTATTTACTTGTTTACATCAAATTCTATTACAAGAATGGTTAACATATCACCAGAAAGTAATTCAAGTTATAAATCGAAATAAAAGTAATAAGATACTAAATTCAGAGTCTGATTTTGATGAGAAGACGAGAAATAAATAAAAAAGATCGGTACTTGCTCTGCTAATTCAAATTTTAAAAAATTATTATGTCTAAAAATTATCTGCCTTAATTCTAAAAAAGTGATCACATTTATATTATTAAATTATGAAGTTTGACTATTCTAGGGTGAAACAAAAAACGTCTAAGATGAGGCATTACAATGAAAACAGAATCAAAGAGAATACGGTACCTATTCCTTGATAATATAAAGCTCCTTTTTACTATCTTAGTGATTTTTTGGCACACATTTAATACTTATGGTGAGGTGGGTTGGTGGTATTATAAAGAGTCTAATCCAATTGATCCTTTCAGTGAAATATTCTTTCTCTTATTAGCCTCAATTGGAGGTGTTTTTCAATCCTCACTTTTAGGATTATTTTTTTTATTAGGGGGTTATTTTACTCCTAAAAGTTATGATCGAAAAGGCCTCCGAAATTTCTGGAAAGAAAGACTTATTCGTCTTGGTATCCCCCTTCTTTTATACATCGTATTAATTAATCCTATTATGATTTATATCCTATCTCTTTTAGGAATTCCACCGTGGAGTACCAACCCCATGTTACAAGGAACTTTTCTAGATTATTATTTCAATAGCTTTCTATCATGGGAAGATTTCATTGACTTCTTAACATTCGCAGGACCAATGTGGTTTCTCTTGGTTTTATTACTATTAACTGCTGTTTATACTCTTTGGCGCCAGATTTTTAGGTTAGAATCGGTTCAACAACAAATCCCAAAGGAATTTTTCATTCCAAGATACACTTATTTACTTCTCTTAGCTATTTTTCTAGGAAGTTTTACATTTTTAGTTCGTATTTTGCTTCCTATAGATGTACGTCCATTGGGAATACCATGGGGTCAACTCACTCAATATCTAATGATGTTCAGTATTGGTGTTATCTGTATTAGGTATTCTTGGTTTGAAAAGATTTCTGAAAAACATGTTAAAATCTGGTTAATTACATTGTTAGCCTCGATTGTTATAATTTATCTAGATTTTTTTATTGCACTGGCAACGGATGTAGATTTGATGGTTTTTTCAGGAGGGGCTAATTTACATGCTTTTTTATTCGCTTTGGTAGATAATATCATTTGTATGGGATTTATTTTTGTCTTAATTAAGGTTTTTTATGTAAAATTCAATAATCAAGGACCTATTCTGCGGAAATTGTCCGTTAATGCATATTATATGTATTTAATTCATCCACCCATCCTTGTTGCTACATCTTTTGGATTTAAATTCTTAAATCTTTATCCAATTATAAAATTATTCATCGTTTTTCCTTTAACAGTAATTTTTTGCTTTCTTTTGAGTCATTTTATTCTAGAAAAAATTCTTTCGAAAAAACCTTCATAAATTATTCAGAGGAATTAGATAAATCATAATACACTTAAAATGTAATGAGAAGAAATTATTTTATGACATGTATTAGGGGGAGTTTTTTTCAACGGAGTGAAGGTTATAATTTCTTTGATCTAAAAATAAGTTTAAAGAAAATGTTCATATTTCAAAAATCGACCTGATTTTAATCTTTCAGCATTCCATTGATTATCAATCTTAAGAAAGTTCCTTTTAGAAAAAGCATGATAAATTATATATTTAGTATAATCTGGGATATCGAGATCATTGTCTAAATCAGAAAGTCTAATCCATGCAACATCATTAATTTCTTTTTCATCTTTAATTATTGGTTTAGGCACTCATTGAATACCACAATTAAATATAAAATAAATTTCAGTTAAATTTTCTCCCTTTCTGACCATAGATCTTATTCCAATTATTGATTTTGGTATAACATCCTGATTTGATTCTTCTTTAATTTCCCGAATTAAGGCTTCGGTCATTGTCTCTCCACAATTTACCATTCCACCTGGAATTAACCATTTTCCTTTGCTAGGACCATAAGACAATTTAACAAGCAGAATCTTGGAATTATAAATTACTACTCCACCCACACCAATGAAATGACAAGCTACCTCTTTGTGGTACATAATTTTGACTCCAAGCGATGTAAAAAATAATGAAATAACAGAATTTCATTTAATTTTTTTGATTAAATTTTCTGATGCTTTTAGAACTTGATTTACTGTGGAGTTTATATTTGTTGAATTATTATTTATACTGGATATTAAATTATTAGTAGCTTTACTGATTTTTGTGGTTCTAAAAAGCTGGTAAATTAATACATAATGAGTCTACTCCGACTTTTTAAAAAAAATATCGTTGAAATATGGAATGAAATTATTCATAAATGACTTGTTTTTTGATTCGAGCTAATTCAAACCATGTACGTGATACTCAGTTTAATGACTTCCTCTTAATTAATTAAAATATTGTACTAAAAAAGTATTAAGAAATTTCTGTGAAATGTGTAATTATACTAAGTTATATAAAATCCAAAAACAAATAATAATTAAGCAAATCTTTAGAATTTGACATAAAAGCTAGCTTTCTTACAACCTAATAGGAGAACAACCTTAAGTGGCAAAGCATCCTTTTTTAATGATCCCTACACGCAATATTAAACGAAATAAATTACGTTCGATTCTTTTAATAGTCGGAGTTGCATTAACAGTCGCACTTCAAATAGGGATCGCAGTTTCCGTGGATTCTTTAATTTCTGATTTTGTCCAACAGCAAAGAAATCATAATTATACCGATATTACTGTTCGTGGTAAGACTGATTTAAATATCGATAGCTTAAAAACACTAATCCCAAGTTTTCAGACCTTGGATGGTCTTGGTAGTATATCTCCTGTTACCACACGATCGCTAGTAGAGTTTATAGATGAGGAACAGATATCCCCAAATGCTATTTTTTATGCTTGTACCTCGTCTCATCCCGATTTTAAGAGATTTAATCTGTTAGATGGAAAACGAA
>NZ_CDLCQJ010000073.1:0-18763 GCF_975850365.1 Candidatus Hodarchaeum mangrovi
AATAATCAGAGGAAGTATATCTAGAAGAATAATATGCTTTTCTACCTCTAGAGCGATTTCTAAAGAATATAACAAGACCAGCTACTGCAATAATACCAAAGAGCATCCCAATAATTAATAAACTGGGATCTAGAATAAATCCTTGGTCAAAAATACAGAAAATAACTTCAATAGCAATATTTCCTTGTAAATCTCTTAAGAAGAGCAAGAGAATGAAAAGTTGGTTACTAATCTCAATTTCATATTCAGAATTAGGCACTGGAATAGTGTCCTCTGGAACAATAAAAGTACCGATATTACGATTCTCTTCAGCTATAAACGGAATCTCAAAGGTTTGTAGTACAGTTCTCTCAGCGAACCATAAATAATAGTGTATCAGCTGCACATAAACTGTAAAACGCTCTGAATTCGTATCTTGAGGAATTAAATTAAAAGTGACTGTTTCTCCTCCATTCCATGGATAAATATCTTTAGTTGTTTCTATCTTTTGATATTCTTCAAGACTTCGACCATGAATTGTACTTTGCATCCCGAAAATAGGTTCAGAATCAGGTTTGAAAAAGTAATCTCGTTCATAGGTTATTAATATTGTTATATTTTCTAATTCAAACCAAATTTGTACTTCATAGGAATAAAAGCTTGTTGGTAGATCAGATGGAAACATCCAAATAATACCTTGAGAATCATTACTATCACTTTTATTAAATATTAGCTCCTTAGAAATTATATCGAGTGTGTCTATTGGAGGAGCGATAAAATCTAAAGAAATTTCAGGTTGGTTTGTAATCAACAATCGAGCTTCTATTAACGGGGAGGATGTATGATTAATAAGTACCTCTAAATTGCTCAAAGAGAATTTTACTGATGGATAATCCTCAGCCCAACTAGGAAGAATAGCAGGGGTTGGAGAGCTGAAGGTGATTTCATATATTTTTGGGAAATCTTCAGGAAAAGTGTCTATGACTGAAAATTCTTTCAATAAATTTGAACCGTTTAAAACTTGTATTATAATCTCATTTTGAGCTTCGGGAGCTAAAGAAAATCTTGCATAATCATAAATAGAATCATTCATCAAAGAAATAGATTTTTGGGTCCCATTTGTAAAAAACACTTCTAATGTAGTTGGGAGCTTCGATGATGGATACAGAACTACTTCTATTGTCCTATTATCTTGAAGATAGTTAATATTGACTGTTATTTGATCATTAGGTTTCAACCACTCAAAGATATTTTTAATAAAAGCTTGGCCATCATTGTTTTTAAGTGATGAAGAATAGAGCCATAGTTCTGAGCTTAAAAGAACAACTTTTCCTTTACTAAGAGGATTAAATCCTGTTGCAGCTAAGTAAGAGGTCCCTTCAATAAGTACTGAGTTTGATAATCTTGAATCACTAAGATTTCCATAAATCGCAGACCCAAAATTAAGTTGAATATTGAAAACACCATCTAAAAACTCATTAGTAGTTTCATATGTTAATATTGGAGATGGTCGAAGGATAGGCGAGATTTCTCTCCCATCATCAGTGTAATTAATAATATTATATTGATCTAAATAATTTACAGGTATTTCTAAGGCTTTTGCAATTTGATCATAGGGAATGGGATTAAAGAAGGGATAGGCTGATGAGACAAGTAGGATTGATCCATTCAGATCATGAAAACGCTTTATAAAGTTGATTTCTATAGAGCTAAAGGGGAATTCCAGATCGGAAAGAACAAGAATATCATTAATACTTAAATTTCCCCAATCAATAGACCCAGAATATTCATTAATATCAAAAAATAATTCTGAGGTAAGTAGAGAATCAAGATCATGATAATTGTAAAATCTTGAATCTTCTATCCCTGTATAATGGGAATTTAAATATAATTTAGTACGAGGGGAAGTTACACTAACACTAATTGGGATTCTTTTTTCAATTCCTTGAAAAATATACGTAATATTACCTGAATATGTAGCTGCAGGAAAATTTAGAGGCACCTTTATCCTCAAAATTTTTTCAAAGTAAGATGCCTCTGTTAATACAACTGGGTTAGTATCAAATTCAATTATATCTTTTATTTCATTATCAATCGCCCATGTCACAGTCCCCGTCATTCCTGTTACAAATGGAATCGTTAAATAAGTTGTATCACCAGGAAAAGTAGCAGTTTCAGCAAATTCTACTTGTCCTTTAGGTTCAGAAGATATAATGTTATAACCATTTGATATTTTTCTTAAATCTAATAAATTTGCTGCAGCTTTAACATCTAACAAACCATTACCTTGGCTAAATTTACTAACATTATCTAATAAAATAGCGGTTTCTTGAATTGCTGCTCGAAAGGATTCTGGTTTTAAATCAGGAAACTTTTGAAGTAAAAGAGCTGCAGCTCCAGCTACGACAGGTGAAGCCATGCTAGTACCAGTTAATGGAATATATTTGTCCAAATTTACTCCTCTAATACTATTATATCCTAATTTTATCACACTGCCGTCAGCTAAAGGAGCATAGATTCCTACACCAGGAGCAATAATGTCAGGATCCATTATAAAATTAAAAGATGGTCCTCTACTTGAAAAAGAGGCGATACTATTACTGCCATTACTTGCACCTACTGTTACGACATATTTAGCCGAAGCAGGGGAATTAATAGTAGCTTTTGGTGACTCAGAGCCTTCATTACCAGCTGCAACAATAACTATTATCCCTGACTCTACAGCTTCGTTTACTGCTTGACTAAGAAGATCTTCTTCCTTCCACGGTGAAGAAATTGAAAACCCCAAAGATACAGAAATAATATCCACATTTAAGCTAATAGCTTTGTCAATAGCTTCAATAAAGGCTTTTTCTGTGGCATGTCCCGTCATATCTGCTACTTTCAAGTTATATAATTCTGATTTAGGAGCTACTCCTGGAAATTGAGACCCTCCTCCAGCTGCAATTCCTGCAACATGAGTACCGTGCCCATGTTCATCAAAAGTTGTTTCATTATTTGAAAAACCATTCTCTATCGTTACGAAAGACTCTTCATAAACTATTCGATCAGAAAAGTCAGGATGTGTGTTATCGATACCTGAATCGATTATTGCTATTTTTATTGAGTTTCCTTCATATCCTTCATTCCAAAGATCACGAGCATTTATTAGATCAACGGGAAGTTGATAAGAATCTTGTTGATAGATAGATTGAACTAATAAATCATCATCGGATGGAAAAACTTGCGCTAATTCTGATTTTATTAATCTAGACTGGAGTTTTGGATATTTATCATTTAATTCACGAAATTCTTCTGTTGTTAACGAAACGAAGCCAAATCCTTTAAGATTTTCATAAAAATGAAGAACAGAAGGATTAATTTCCTGAAATATGTTTTTAAAAATCTGGAAGGAATTGGTATCAACATGAAACAAATAATTTGTTTTTAAAATTGAACTTTCAATTTCATTTTTTATCTGGGATAAATTTGTTAGATCAATTTGTTGATCTTTGGTATTTTCATTTAGAGAAAATGTACTAGGAAAAGGAATTATCAAAAGGATCAAAAAAAAGGCTAAAATGTCTTTTAAAGTAACGTTGAAGATAACCTTAGGCATATGACCACATAAATATAACAATGTATAAATATTTTAAATCTTATTTTACAGGAATATTGTATTTTCCAAATCATTGTCAAATTCCTTTATCAGATTTTTACAAGAAATTCCTGTACTTTTTGGAGTATACGAAAAGCAATTTCATGTCTCATATAATTTCTTGGGAGATCTGGTTGAATACGTAAATATTCTTCTTTTGAATATCCATTTAAGGTAATAGAAACGTAAACTTCCCCAGCTCGTTTTTTAGTTTTACGTCTTTCTAATTCTGTTGATGATAATAGTCCTGTTTCTGCTATACCCAATTTTGCACCCGAAAATTCGATTATTTTATTTGAAAGCTCTCTTGCTGTCTCTTTCGATACAGTTCCTGGCCCAACACTTGATAAAAAATCCTTAGACACTCCAATTTTTTCTTTTATCCTATTATGATAAGGAATTATACTCATTATAAAATATTCAGAAGCCCCACTTCTTATCGTAAGTAAATCACCTATGAGGCCACATGTAGTTGTTTCAACAATCGCAAGAGTCATTTTTGTTCTAGTAATTTGAGGAATAACAAATTCATCTGAGAAAAGCTGTAAAAGCTGATAAGAATTTCCTATAGATACTGGAAAATCTTTGGAAGAAAGCTTCAGCTCAGTAATTAAGTCTAAATAGTAATTTATCTTTTGAATTCCTTCCATCTTTTAATTATAAACTCCTCTTGTAATTTAGAATTATTTTGCTGTTGAATTTCTTGGATAGTTGCTTTATTTCCCAATATCTGAGAAATAAATGATTTTGCTTCATCAATTGCTCCATTATCCTTAATTATAATATTAATTGATTCATAAATAATAGTTTGGAAAGTTATCCAATTTAAATTACTAGAATACAAAAAATTAGATAAGATATACTTTCTTACCTTAGGGGATAATTCAGCATTTCTTGGGACTTCTCCATTCTTAATTTTAGTTCTTATTGCAGTTGAACTAATTTTTTGAAATTTATGAGGTACTTCAATAAATCTTATATGATTTTGAACCATTAAGTTATTACCAATAATTGAAGAGAGCCAATTATTAAATTGATCAGGTTTAACCAAATTATTGCGACCAACTACATAATAGTTTACCGCAAAAATCTTTTCATAAAGATCTTCTAAGGGAGTTGAATAAAAGGATTGATCTAATATCTTTTGAAATACATCTGTTCCAACTATAAACTCAATAGAACCTAATAGTGTTTTTGGAAATGCGTCTATTAGATCAACATATCGTGCCTCATTAGAAAGTCCAAAAGATATATTATATGGCATATTTTTTTTAGAAAAAAGTAAATCTAACATTTCAAAGCGATACCCAAATAAACAACTCTTTGTGACATCAAGTTTTTTCTCCACATGTGCTAGAGAAAGTAGGATAAGAATATGATAACCTTTCTTCCCTTTTAATACATCGTTCATGTCGAGAACCTTTTTTATAAGTTCTAAATGAGCCATTGTTGGGGGGTCAAATGATCCTTGCATTATGAGAAAATTTGTGTCAGAATCAAGCAACAACTTGTCAGAAAAAGTATATGACGATTTATCTAATATTTTAATCTTTGGACCAGTCTTAATTTTATTTTTAAGAAGAAGATGAGCAATCCATTCAATATAGATCAGGTTCTCTAGTTGCATAAGTGTCAAAACTCAATTTATATTAGGTATGATTTACCCTAAAGGTTTACCCAAATATTTTTGCACGGTATAATATTGTATGTATTCACTCTCAAATCAAACATTGAAACAGGAAGAGAGCCCTATGATTGAAAATATAAAATTCCTTGATTTATTCATTCCAGGACCAGTGAATGTATCCAAAGATTGTAGAGAAAAAATGATATTACCGATTATTGCTCATCGGAGCCCCGAAATGGGTAATCTTCACAAGGATATAACCTCCTATTTACAGAAACTACTTTTTACCCAAAATGACATTATAATGTCAACATCGTCTTCAACAGGATATATGGAAGCAGCAATCCGAAATTGTGTGGGCGAGAAAGGCGTTTTAAATGTTATAAATGGAGCATTTGCAGAAAGATGGTACGATATTGCTAAAGCTAATGGAAAAGAAGCAGATATGCTAGAAATTCCTTGGGGAAAAGCGGTGGATCGTAAAACTCTCAATGAGGCATTGGACCAAAAGGAATATGATGCTGTATGTATAACACACAATGAGACTTCTACTGGAGTAATGACTCCCTTAAAAGATATCTATAAAACCGTTAAAGACCATAATTGTCTTCTCCTTGTTGATTCGGTTTCAGGTGCTGGAGGTATTGAAGCCCGAATCGATGATTGGGAAATTGATGTTTTCCTTTTTGGATTACAAAAATGTATGGCCCTTTCTCCAGGACTGGCTGTAGGTTCTGTGTCAAAACAAGCTTTAGAAAAAGCAGTGACTATTCCAAATAGAGGATTGTATTTTGACTTCATAGACCTTAAGAAATATCATGATAAGAATGGGATGCAACCTGCTACCCCTGTAATCCCCATTTATTATCAACTACAATATCAGCTTCATAAAATCATCGATGAAGAAGGAATAGAAAATCGCTGGGCAAGACATACAATAATGGCGGACTACACACGAAACTGGGCCAAAAATAAAGGGTTAAGCCTATTTGCTGATGAACACGTTGCTAGTAATACAGTAACATGTATTGAATCAAAAGGAATTCACGTTTCTAAATTAAAAGCTGATCTAATGAAAAAAGGCTATTTCTTTTCTGAAGGATATGGAAAGTTCAAAGAATCCAACTTCCGAATTGCCCATATGGGAGATAGGACGCTTGAAGAAGTGAAAAAATATCTTAAAACGATAGATGATTTAACTCAATAATCATTTCATCTTTTTCTTCTCTTTCCTTATGTCACTCATAACATAAGGATTTAAGAAGGTGAAAGTTTCTGGTTTAATAAAATCCTTATAAACCCATTATTAAGTAGAAGGTATAAAGAGTTAAAAAAACCGACAAAAATCTTCAATTCAATTAAGCTAGCAGTGCCATCCTTCAAAACCAGTTAGGGAAGTTATAAGGCAAACAAGCAGTCACGGAAGCATGACTTAATGCCTGAAATATATGATGCAATTATTCTTGGAAAAGTCAATCCATTCCGAAGCACAAGTGTAGGGGATCCATGGCAATCTGAAGTAATAGACGTCCCCGAAATAAACCGAAAAGCGACTCGGGTCGTACTGGAGACTCTTGATGAAGTCCGCTCAACAGGACGATCAGGAATGTGTATGATCTTGGGAGATGCCGGTGTAGGTAAAACTCATATTCTCGCACGACTCCGACGGATCGCTGAGGAACAAAATTATCTATTTATCTCAGTCAGGCCACTAGGTGATTTACAAAGAATTTATGGTCATATTCTGCAAGAAATCATGATAAGCTTGAGAAAGAAAGGGGAAGGAGAGGAATTTAGTCCTCTTGAAAAGTTCATAGGAGAGGTAATTTCTCGTGCACTTAGTGACGGGCTCCCTGATAATCCTGTCGCCAGTAGCCTTGCCGCTTCGTTCGAAAATGATCCTCTTAAGATTTTTTCATTTAAACCAGAAAAATTCTATGCAACAAATCTTAGAAAGATGGCAATTAATTATTTGGCAACAACTGCTCCTGATATAGACATTCAGTTTCTAGAAGTTCTTTTTCATACATTAAATCCCACTGTAAGACCAACAGCGTTTAAATGGCTATCTGGCATAGAAATTTCTGAATCAGATTTAGAAAGGTTAGATGTCCCAGAATCTATCAGTACCGAGAGTAGAGCTTTATCAATTATTCATACAATCACAGCTCTCGCAAAAAAACCAATTTTATTAAGCTTCGATCAGCTAGAATCCATTTATATTCGTTTCAAAAGAGATAATGGAATTCAATTATTATTTGATTCTCTTACAAATCTCTATAACCAGTGTAAACATATCCTAGTACTTGCAATGGTACAGTCTATTGTATGGAATGAATCTATTGTAAATGAGGTTCCTGAATATTCTCGCCAAAGAATTGATTATATCACTACTTTGGAACCCTTATCAACTGATACTGCTATGCTTTTAGCAAAAGCTCGATTTGATACATTATTCAAAGATTCAGGAATTTCTCCTCCTTTTCCGACATATCCGTTTTCAGAGGAATATATTAACATAGCTAAACAAAATACAGAGGGAAATCCGAGACTTTTCCTTCGTAATTTACGTGATAGACTCAATGAATTTAAGGATCAAGGATTAATCCGTGTTTTGACTGATAAAGATATTGAAACAGAAATTCAAATTCATGCGATTGCTGGAGTACCACCTATGACTCCTGATAAGGTAGTACAAGAATCTGAACTAAGTCAGACAAGTAGACAAGGCTTTTTAGCTTTATCTACTGAGGAAAAGGAACAATTAGCTGACCTATTCTTAGAGGAGGAGATTGTCCCTTCTCCCCCTCCAATTACCCCTCAAACTTCATCAGAAGCTGCTATAAAAACATTAAATGAATTAGTCCCTACCACAAAAACTCCAGCTTCTCCACCATCACAAATCATTAGTTTTTTAGAAAGAAAATGGGGAAATTATGCAAGGGAATTTGAAACTGAGATATATGAATATCCTCATCCTGTGCGTCGGGATTTTACAAAGGGAGTGCTATATGAATTATTGAATGCTGCAATAGAGAAGAATATACCTATTTATGGATTAACGATATTGAATGTTCGTGTTGATAGGAATTTAATTGACGCTGATACCAAAGGCCTTGATCTAGTTTTCACTTATCAAACTGCTCGTGGGCCTACCTCTGTAGGAATCGAAATTAATAACTCAGAACATGGTTCAACTGTATTTCAAAGTTTAAGACGATTAAAGAAATTAGTGAAAGGTAATATCCGATACGCTTTCATCTTAAGAGATGAGGAACTTTCTATACAAAGAACTGCAACGAAATCGCTTGATCTAGCAGAGTCACTTACTGAGTATGGTGGTCTTTATTATATCGATTTTCATAGTAACCAAGCTTTACTTGCTACTAAAAAATTATTAGATTATGCTAGTGCAGGAGATTTGACTGTAGATCGTCATACTATTTCAAGATCTCAAGCAATGTCCTATATTTTTGAAGAATGCCTTGATCGAATCACTATATTCAAAGTAATCTTTGCTCATTTAATTGGCTCAGATTCTACTCATCGACTTGGAGCAATGAAATCAACTGAATCCCCAGATGCTGTAGAAGCAATAATTACAATTTTGAAATTCAATCCTTCAACAACAACAGATAGAATTTGTATGATGTTAAATCGGAGTGAAGAAGAAATCATTCCAGTCCTAAAAATGTTATCTATCCGTGGGATGGTTACGTTTGATGGGAAAAATATTCAATTACTTTGAAGGCCAGTCTATTATTCTCCAAGATCTTTGATAACCTTTCCCTTCTGAATATATTTTCCCCTTTTGAGATATTGAAGCATAAAATTCTAGAGCCTGTAAAACGTAATCTGACCCAAAATTCACGATTTCGGTTAATTCATCAATATGTATCGGGTGATCAGCATTCTGGATGATTTTCAAGATTTCAACAAGATTTTGGAGATATTTAATCCGAAAATCAATTTCTGGAAAATTATTTGGGGAATCAGAGATTAAGTACCATTTTCCATGTTGATCTTTATCTAATTTCCCAAAATGCAATAGATAGTATAGCATCCTTGTTGATTCACTAGCATCAGAAACACACGATCCGATTTGACTGGCTATCTCAAAGGATAATAGATGTGAATCATTTTTTTCTTTATTTAATGTATTAATTATTGCATTAAACCATTTATAAGGAAATTTCTGTTCTTCAAAGGTCATTTAAATCCCCAGAAAGAATAGCTAATAACAAAATCCCAATATTTTAAAGGCATTCAAAAAATTAAAGATAATGAATCAGGTAATTAAAAAAGAAGAAATCTTTCTCAAATAAATTAATTTCCTTAAAAATCCAATATTTATACTCCTCCTTCATTATACAAAGATGTTTATTTACTTATTAAAAAAATATTATTTCAAAGTCAAAACTATAGACGTTGAGGACTTAATTCTAGTGTCACTAAGTTCAGTAAGATAATCAACGTCAGTGCTATCTAATCCTCCTGATAATACTATCAATAATGATTTATTTGATAAGAGATCTATTACTCTTATGATTTTAATTTCTAGACTGTATTATATTTGATTAACCAACAATTTTATTCCTTCCTACACCAGGAACCACATGAGCAATATGCGCTTCTCCCCCATTCAGTTCAATTGCTTTCTTTACTTCTATCTCGTTTCCAGGGCAGTATGCAATCATACATCCCCCATTGCCTGAACCAGTAATTTTACAACCTAGTGCCCCAGCGTCTGTGGCTGCTCGAATTAATTTCTCAATTTTTGGTGTACTGACATCAAGAAAATCTCGTAAACTTTCATGGTGTTTTGAAAGTAAATCCCCAATTTTTAACTGATCAATGTCAACTTTTAAAAACTCATTATAGGCAAATTGAGTAATATTATAATTAGTAAAAGCAGCTTTTAGTGCATTAATTGAGAAGCTATCCAAAGAGGAATATGAATTATTTAATTCAGTAATATCTCCTTCCTTAAGTTGTTTTACATTTGATTTTCCTAAATACGTTAGTCCAGTATTAACTGCCTCTTTAATTGTTCTTAAAGTATTTAGAGTATCCTTTTTATCTTTAGAATTCCCAATTACTATCCCAGGTAAATTTTCACGTAAACGTGTACACTTAATAGGATCAAACTCTTCATAATTCAAGTAACCATGGGAAATTACCATGTGATCCTGCATACCACCTGGTTCTTGAAATTCCAGAACTTCAGCTTTATGAGCAAGCTTCGTGAGAGATAGTGGATCTAATTCAGCCCCAAAAAGTCTCGCTAAAAACTGAATCCAAACTACATTTAATGCAGAGGAAGAAGATAATCCAGCTTGGATAGGTATTTCACTAGTTATAGTAGCTACTACCCCTTTATTTTGAGGTACAACATTTTCTTCTTGGAGTACTTTAACCCCTGCACGTAGATAATCACGGTCACGATCTCCCAGATATTGAATGTTAATGGAACTAAATTGCTCTTTTTTCTTCAAATCAGGAAGATCAATTTTATAATAGGGATTTTCATGCTTCTTTCCGTAAACCGTCATATAAAGATCGATTGCTGCTGGTATAACGGGCAACCCAAGGTAGTCTTGATGTTCACCAAATAAAACAACACGACCTGGTGCCCTGATATTCAAATCCATAAGTTTCACTTTTTATTGCCTTTAAAAGTCAAAAATACTTCAAAGTATAAAATTTCCTCCTACGAGATTTTTTGATACCTCTTAAAGGTAAAGTGACATATTTGTTCTCAACTCCTTCGTACAGTTAAAAGAAATTATTCAGGGTTGGATAAACAATTTTTTTCTAAATTTTTAATTTAAGTCGGTTTTTTTTATTGAAATATGAATAAAGTCGTTTTAGATAATAGAAATATTGCACCACGAACATTGCAAGATTATTTAAATGTTATGAGAGAATAAAAACAAACGGACAGACATATACACAATCACGAAAATTCAGAAAATTATCGTAGGTATAAAAATGGATGCAGAATTACATTCGATGAAATTACAAGACTTAGTTATTAAGGTATTTGAGTCACTTGGAATGGTTTGTTTACACCCTATGCAGGTTTTCAAACACAAACTTGCTGATTCCAGATTGTCATGTATAATTAAACATAAAGGATCACAATCTGAATATACTGGCATAATAATTCGTGATTGGAAACGAGTTGTTGGGGTTGGACAAATTCATAAGGCGGAGGAACTTTTACAAACGTGTCAACCCATGTTAAATAAAATAATTATTGTTTCCTCAATGGGTTTTTCTTACTCCGCACAAAGATTAGCTGAAAAGACTGAAATTGGGTTATTAACCCGAGGAGAATTAATTTCCCTAATTATGAATCGATTAGAGGTATTATAATCTACCTTTCCTTCTTTTTAAAACTCAAACGATGAAATAATGGGGGAAATCTCTTCAATTACATCCATTAAATAGTCAATATGAATATCTTGATGAAGTAGTGACAAGGAACCGATACCATGCATTCCCATTATCCCACGATTCAATAGTGCAAGATTAAGTAAAGCTTCACGTTTTTTATTTGCCTCGTTCACTAAATCTAGTGGGAGAGGATCAGAGAGAGGCCGATTCAAGCTATGGATAGTTATTAATGAGTTAAATCCAGTAGCATAAAATTTTAAATTATTCTCTTGGAAGAAGGAGTTCAATCTATCCTTAAGAGAAGTTCCTAACTTGTTAATTCGTGAGTACTCAAATTTCTGCTTCCTTACCTCTTCTAAAGTCTTTAATCCTGCAACCATTGCCAACGGATTTGCGGAGAAAGTACCTCCTCCGATCCATACACGATTTGGATTTTGTGGATTTGCCATTTCAATAACATCGTCTCTTCCACCAATGATTCCACATGGCAAACCTCCTCCAACAATCTTTCCCATACAAGTTAAATCAGGGATAACATCAATTAGGTTTTGATATAATCCATATCTAAATCTATAGCCAGTTATTACCTCATCAAATATTAAAAGACTATTATTTTTTATCGTAACTTCTTTTAAAAATTTTAAAAGATCAATATCAACTGGAAAACCTCCACCACCGCCTAGAACAGGTTCAATGATTATCGCTGCTATATCATTTGGATATTTTTTGATCAGGAGGTCAATAGTTTCCATATTATCTTGAATATCAAACGTCAACACTCCTGCTTCTTCTAAAGAAAGTAAACCAACACTATCTTGTCCAGTGAAGGGGTAACGAACATCATAGCATAATGTATCATTAGCTCCATGCCATCCCATCCGTGCTTTGATAATTAACCTTTTTTTCGTAAAAGCTCGTGCTAATCGGCTAGCATACATGGTAGATTCAGTCCCAGAAGTGCAAAATCGGACTTTTTCAATACCAGGATTATCCTGAATTATTTGACTAGCAAGTCTGGTTTGATTCTCAAGAACAGTTCCAAAGTGCCATCCCAGCTCTAGATGTTCACGAAGTGCATTAATTACAGTAGGATGTTTATGTCCTAGTATTAGAGCATAATGGCCACACCAATAATCAGTATATGAATTATTATCTATATCATTGACAGTTATCCCTTGACCCTCTTTAATAAATGGAGGAAATGCATTAATTAATGGGAGATTAAGATTTCTAATATTATGTGAAATACCTCCTGCTAAAACCTTTACACTTTCTTCCCATAGGCTAGTAGATCGAATTCGTTTTTTGAAGTACTTTTCTAGTTCTTTATGGAGAAACACACTATCCAACCTATTATTTTATTCACTATACGTTAAGGAATTTTAATGAACTTAGATAAACAATTGAGATAAAAAGTGTGAGGTAGAAAAAAGCTCAACTAGATGTTGGTTTCCAGAATAAATTGAAGTTTCTTTATAAAGAAATTTACATTTTCAGCGTCAATTGTTCAAAATATTTAGAGATTTTTCATAAATACTTAAAATAAGTATATAAAGAATGATTTTGATATTTTAAACACGAGTTTGTCAAAATAATTAAAAAATATCAAATTGAGTGATAAAATTGGTTTACTAATGGTTGCAATTTTTGTCGTAGGTTACATGCGTTCTGAAAACAATAACATGCGATACCTACTGTTTTTAAAGATACTATTCCTAGACTTTATATATAGTGCATAAAAACCTTGATTGTAATAAATGGAAGATAAATGAATAGAAGATATAAAAAATACACTCTGGTGAAAAGATTTGTATTCATGTCCAAAATGTGCTTCAGAAATGGAAAATGGTGGTATTTGTTCCAACTGTGGATACAAAAAAGCCGACAAGAAAGAAAATATTATTGATAACATTTTTGGTAGTAAATTTTTCTGGATTTGGTACTTTATAACGGGATTCTTGTATTGTTGCCTATATTTTCTTTTTTTTGTGATAGGCACCGTAGGATCATCTGATGAGATATTTAGTTCAAATTTGGCACTATATGTCATGATTATTATTCCTGTTGCGTTGTTATTCTGGTGGGCTCTGTATTACGTAATCATTATGCTCATTTTAAATGGATCTTTAGCAGATCCTTTTTTGGTTATATTAACATTAATTGTGTTTTTTTCTCTCCCTTTTATTGCCTTTATGATTACCTCTCGTTTGGTTGAGAAGCCACGCCTTTGATTCTCAGTGATACTATTGAATAAAGAAAAAGGAAAAAGAATTATGAGAGTTGAACAGAGAGACTCCGAACCAAATCGCACCTAAATTACGTGAAAAAAGTATAAAAGCCGCCATTCAGGAAAAATATTGGGTTAAACTTGGAATTAAAAAATGGAATTATATTATATCATGTACATTTGAAAATTGAAAGGTAATTCGACATATTTTCTTAAAATACACAATTTCATATCAGAACAAATGAAAAAAAAAGAGGAGAAAGAAAAAAGATATATTCACTTTAATTATTTATGAACATGCTTCAGTTATTTTGAACATTTTAGTGTTTATTTTGGAAACGTACACTAGAGTCTTTCAAAAAAGTCCTGTTGTTGAGCTCTCTCTAATTCCACTATTTTCGGTAATAAACTGTATAGCACTATCTGCTCTAGATCATCTCTAAATGTCGTGAAGAATTCATCTTCCATAAATGGATCTTGAAGCTTAGATCTAACCTTAAGTGCTGGTTCTTCACCTTTTAAATTCCAGAAAATTTTGACTCTATTTTCCGTTAGATGAAAGCGGGGATCAGAGAAATCTATTTTCTTTTTCTTCACGATTGAAGTTGGCCAATTTGAAAACGTTAAATAAGCTCCAACAAAGAGAATCATTGGGACAATAACGAATCTCCACACTTCAGACGCTAAAAGTTGTCCCTCAACAGCCCTAAAGGCTATAAAACCAAGAGTTAGTCCAATAAGAACAGTAATTAACCCTAGAATCACTTTAAACCAACTATTAATCCCAGTATTTGGCTTAAAAGAATGCCAAAAGTTAGGAATTTCAAATATGGGACTACCTTTATGAACAGCATTCTTTCTCTTCAATTCATCTATAGTCATGGTCTCTGCAAAGTAATGAAAAGCATCATATCTCTCTTTATCTAGTTCCCAACCCTTTGAAGTTTTATGAACATAGATAAAGAATGGAGCCCAATCCATATCATGAGTAGCGTGTGTGAATGATGGAGGTTCCCATTTCCAAAGAATTAATGCAATTATAGCCAAAGCGAAAAATATTGCTGCAACCCAGGTAAATTTTAAGGATCTCTGAATTATAGGTTCAACGATTTCTCCAATCGGAATATCAGGATGTAAAAATCTTGCTCCTGCTAAGACATTTGCAGATTCAAGTCCCTTGCTATAATATATCTCCCCTAATAAGGTAAGAAATATACCACCAAAGACTAGAAAAAGATGTTGATTACTAAAATAAAAGGCTCCTTTCGATAAACCCTTCAGAGATCGAACTACTTGGATAAAACCTACAATGAGGAATACACTCGCAATTGCTATAACTGAAATTATTGCACGAGAGAAATCAAGAAAACTGTAGATTAATAAGGCCATGACTCCAAGTACAAATAACGGAAGGACTGTCACCCAAAATGAAACGAAAAATCGTTGTTTTGTCCAAACATAGATCCATTGAATGACTCTTTTATCTTCATTAATCCGATCTTTTATAATACGGAAATAAGAACCACCCCATGCTTTTGAATTCCTTTCACCTCTTAATTCTACACCACTTAATTGAATTTCAGGGAAGAATGCTTTTGCTAAAGGATATTCTTTTGTAGTAACATCTTCTCCATCTAATGGCATTGTAAAACCTTTCTTACGCAAACCTGCTTTTTCAATCTGTTTTTTTAGTGAATTAGTTTGCCATTCTTCAACTTTTGTCTCTTCTTGAGCCTCTTTTAAATCAATTAATTTCCCCTGTAATACTATTTGTTGGATAGCTTCTTCCATCTTTCATCACCGATAAAAACATTAATTTTTCATTTTCAACTATATTTTTTCAAGATAGATGAAACTCAAAATCAATATTTAAAAACTTGATTCTTAAAAGAAATAAATACATGTTCCTAACATGTTTATTTTGAAACAAGATGATTATTAATGGATATTCTTCTTAAAAATATTCAACTGATTCAAGAACCAACAAATCCGATTTTAGAAAAAGTTTCTATTGCTGTAGAAAATGGTATGATTTCAGAAATATCTAATTCGCCCTCAAAGCGATTATTACCAGACCCTGATTACCTCATTGAGGGAAAAAAACTGATTGCACTCCCCCCTCCTATAAACTCACATACACATCTACCAATGACATTATTACGAGGAATTTCAGATGATAAACCTTTGTTAGAATGGTTGAAGGATATCTGGAGAGTTGAAAATAAGCTTACGGAATCTTTAATCGAATTAGGAACTAAATTAGCTTGTCTGGAAATGATTCAATCAGGAACAGGGGGTGTAGCTGACAACTATTTCTATCAGAATATTATTGGTAAAGTAATACACGAATCAGGAATTAGAGGGTGGTTAGGGGCTGCATTACTTCCTAGTAAGTATGTAAATCAAGGAGGATTAGAATTTCAAGAAGAAATCTTTAAAAAGTTGTTAAAACTTGTAAAAACTTCTCCCCTTCTCACAGCAAGCATCGCTCCCCACAGTCCCTTTACTGTTGACGAAGAAACAATATTGCATGCCGTAGAACTCGCAATCAAGGAAGAAATTCCAATCATGATACACGCTTCAGAAACTCGGGAAGAAGTTTTAAAATCTGAAGATAAGTACGGTATTCCCCCTATTGAACGTTTATCGCGAATTGGATTTTTTAATGAAAAACCTAAAGCAATTCTTGCACATTGTACTTGGATTACACAACGAGAAGTACATATTCTTGGAGAAAACAAGGTTATAATTGCCTGGTGTCCTGTATCCTCTCAAAAACTTGCTTATGGAGGTGTAACTCCAGTACCTGAATTACGATCTGCAGGTGCTTACGTTTCCCTTGGTACAGATGGAACAGCATCAAATAATACCCTTGATATTTGGCGTGAAATGCGAGAAGCAACAAATGTAATTTCAGCTGATCGCTGGGATCCTTCTATTTATTCTGCATCAAATGTTCTAGAGGATACCTGTTGGACATTTCGTAATGTATTTAAACCAAATACTTTTATAAAAGAGGGAAATGTAGCTGATATTTCAGTTCTAAATTTTTATACTCCACATTTAATTCCAGTCCATAATGTTATTAGTAATATAGTTTATGCTGCAAATGGAAGTGATTGTCACAGCTTAATCGTTAATGGTCAAATTTTAATGCATAATCGACAGACTCTAACTCTAAATCAAGAAAAAATCCTTGAAGAAGTAGAAGAAAGGACGTCAGAGTTAAATTAATCATTCTAATTAACAATCAAGATATCGATCAAGTTCCCATGAGGTTATTTCATTTTTATCAAAGGAATATTGCTTTATAAATTCACGCCACTCTAGAGATCTTGCTTCATAATATTCCTTCTGTAAATCTTTACCCATGACTTTTTCAACTAGTTTACTCTTTTTGAAGAGTTCTAAAGCTTCATTAAATGTTCTTGGAAGAAGATTAACTCCTCTTACTTTCAATTCTTCAAAGCTTAGGGCATCAGCGTCGAAATCTGCTTCAGCTGGAGGTTCCATTTTCTTCCTTACACCCTCTAATCCCGAGGCTAACAATAAAGCCAATGTATAATAGATATTCGAAGCTGCATCAGCTGCTCTAAATTCTAACCTATCAGATTCATATCCAGGTACACGAATTAAAGCAGTTCGATTAGCTACTCCCCAAGTGATATAGACAGGAGCTTCTTTTCTAGGTACTAGCCTTCGATATGAATTAACTGTTGGATTAGTAACCGCAGTGATTTCTGGAACAAAATGTAACTGACCCGCAATGAAATGGAAAGCAAATTCTGATAAGCTATCTTTAGATCCTTTAAACAAATTTTCATCCGTAGATCGAACCATTTGATGAATATGCATCCCATTTCCAGCCTCGTTAATAAAAGGCTTGGGCATAAAAGTAACCATCCACTCAGATTGTTCTTTTGTGATAACCTTAGTAATTTGTTTGAAAAATTGAACGCTATCAGCAGCTTGAACAGCAGGTAGAGATTGGAACTCAACCTCATGTTGTCCAGGCCCAACTTCACTATGAAATGTTTTAAAAGGAATATTTACAAGATCGAGCATACGAACTATTTCTTTTCGGAGAAAATACCCCAGATCTTTGGGAGGTAACTCCATATAAGTAGAATTATCAATTGGTGTAAAATCTGGAGAAAGAAAGTAGAATTCCATTTCAGGTCTTGCTAAATAATTAGCTGAAAATTCATTCAGTAATTGCTGATTAATTTCAGTAAGTATTCCACGTGGATCAGCTGCAATTCTTTCATAAGAATCAGTACTTCTAAGATCACAAAAAACACAAGCAGTATCTTGAACTGGATCCCACGGAATAATTGTAATAGTAGAAGGATCAGGAACAATAATCATATCTGATCGTTTACTTCTTAAAAATCCAATTGAAGCCCCATCTACTCCTACTTGATCTGCTTTTTCAAAAGCAGATTTACTTATTTCAACTCCTTTTAAATACCCACTGGCCCCAGTGAATTGTAATAGTAAATACTTTACCCCTAGCTTTTCCATTTTACTAATAATTTCTTTTTTAATCTCAGACATCTGACTGAATCACCTTTCTTGAAAATTCCTTAAATATAGTTGAAGGATATTCACCCATAAGTAAATTTCTGAGAAAAAAGATTTAACTCTTCAGATAAAATTGTTGAGACTACTTATATCTGATGTGATTAAAATGTCCTTTCCCCATGAACTTAGAAAAAATATTGTAATTTTTGCCTCTAGTGGTATTTCGCTGATTATTTTTGTTATTATATTGTCAACTCCTCTAATGGGGATGTTTGCACTAGGACCTATTGTTTCTCCAGGTGGAGTCTTTGATTCTACCTATAGTTCGACTTATAGGAGTGAAACAATAACTATTTCAGGAATTAATGAC
>NZ_CDLCQJ010000074.1:0-98358 GCF_975850365.1 Candidatus Hodarchaeum mangrovi
AAAAAATATCTTGATTGTCTTTCTGCTTACTCTGCGGTTAATCAGGGTCATCTTCATCCTAAAATTGTCAAAGCCTTAACTGATCAATTATCCCGTGTCGCTCTTACTTCTCGTGCTTTTCATAATGATCGTATGGGTCTCTATCTTAAGCGTCTTTTAGCGGTTTGTGGTGAAGGTTTTGATATGGCTTTGCCTATGAATACGGGGGCTGAGGCGGTTGAAACTGCTATTAAGATGGCCCGTCGATGGGGTTATGAAATTAAGGGGGTTGAGAAGGACAAAGCTGAAATCATTGTTTGTAATGATAACTTTCATGGTCGCACCACTACTATTGTTGGTTTTTCTACTGATCCTGATGCCTTTACTAATTATGGTCCTTATTCTCCTGGTTTTAAATTAATCCCTTTTAATGATATTTCCGCTCTTGAACAAGCTATTACCAAGAATACTGTGGCTTTTCTCGTGGAGCCTATTCAAGGTGAAGCAGGGGTAATTGTTCCTTCTCTAGGTTATTTAAAGAAAATCAGGGAAATTTGTACTCAAAATAATATTTTATTGATTTTAGATGAAATTCAAACTGGTTTCTGTCGTACAGGTAAAATGTTTTGTCATCAACATGAGGGGATTGTGCCCGATGTGATGACTTTAGGAAAAGCATTGGGAGGTGGTCTTCTTCCAGTTTCGGCAGTTGTTTCCCGAAAAGAAATAATGAAAGTTTTTACTCCTGGAAGCCATGGTTCAACTTTTGGTGGATTTCCACTAGCCTGTGCTGTCGGAGAAGCAGCTTTAGAAGTTTTAATTGAGGAAAAACTAGCTGACAGAGCTTTACAACTGGGAGAATTTTTTATTTCAGAACTTAAAAAAATCAAGCACCCCCGAATAAAAGAAATTAGGGGTAAAGGTCTGTTGGTTGCGGTCGAATTGCAAGAAAAATCACGACCTTTTACCGAACAATTAATTAAACGGGGTATTTTAGCTAAAGAAACGCATGATTATACAATTCGATTTGCCCCTCCGCTTGTAGTTCAAAAAGAAGATCTTGCTTGGGCTCTTGAACATATAAAGGAAGTTTTAGGCTCATAGGCTGGACGAATATTTAGATCCTACCATTGATAGATTACTAAAAGAAGTATAGCCAATAAACTGGCTAGTATTCCATTGAAAAATAACCACCAGCGTGAAACATTTAAGGAAAAAGTCCTTCTAGATTCCCATTTACTTCCTTTCTTTTCACTTTTCACCTTCATTTTATAGGGAAGATGAATTAAGTAAGTCCCTTTAAGAGCTTTAATCGTTTCTACACCTGTAAGTCCCGAAAGAAATCCTTTTAACAACAACGCTGTAGTATGAGTAATTCCTCCTTTCTTCATCTCTTTTTCAGGATTAATATTTGGAAATAGATCGAGTAAAAGATGAGAAGAAAATCCGAATAGAAGGGGCGAAAAGATTAATGTCAAGAATAGACTAGGATCATCAGGAGTAAGAAATTTCTGAACTATAAATGCGCCTGTAATAAAAAGAGGTATTAATATGGAATGTGTGATTATGTCACGATGTTGTAACCAATTTAATAATAAATCCCAATCAGGAGCCTCAGATCCAATTAATGTTAATAAAAAAGCTGTAATTAGTAACACAGGAGTTAGTTCAGGTAAATTAAAAAAGTTAGAGTTATCGAATAACCAGTATATTAAGATATAGACCAAAAATACAGGAATAGATGCAAATAAATGCCATTTTCGTGAAGCCAATTTCAAATCACTTCTTGTTACTAAGTAAATTCAAGTGGAATGTATTACTCTTTAATTAATTTCTCAAGTATCACTAAATCGGAAAGGCTCCTTCAAAATTATTTTAAATAATAAAAAAAGGATTTCAAAATAATGAATGAAATCAAATAAGGATGACAACTCATGGAAATTAAGATCAAAAAAATACATCCAAACGCCAAAATACCTACTAAACACGACCAAAATGACGCAGGATATGATATATATTCAGTTGAAAGCAAAACAATTCAGCCAAAAGAAACAGTTGTTGTGCATACAGGTATTTGTATGGAAATTAAGCAAGGTTATTATGGACAAATTGAAACACGAAGTTCAATGGCTATAAGGGGTATTTTCACCACTGGTGGAGTAGTAGACGCAGGATACCGCAATGAGATCCTTATCATTCTAAATAATATAACAAATTCTTCATATTCAGTCAATATTGGGGATAGAATTGCTCAAATCATTTTTCATAAAGTTAATTTTTTCAATTTAAGCGAAGTTAAATCTCTAGATATTGATTCGGATAGAAAAGGAGGGTTTGGGAGTAGTGGGGAATAAATTTAGGATCAAGCAAGGGTTATCCGAAAATTTTGAGGATCTATCCGCTCTGAATGACATTTTGGGCACTTATGTGGATCAGAGATTCTTGTTCTCCCGATGAAGATATAATTACAAGCTTTGCATTTAGCAGGTTGAACCTCAATTTGTTTGCCCTCTGATCGAATTGTTTTTCTCACAGAATCTAGATCTTGAGTAACAGTCTTTACTGGAAGATTTAATATATCAGCCATTTCTTTAATAGACATGGAATGTTCTTCTAACATTTGGATAATTAGTTCTCTTCTCGTTTTCAAGGTTTTATCCTCCATTGAATATTTAACATCGTTTAAAAGAAATATTTTTAATCTAAGAGATTTTAGGTTCTTAGCGGCTTCAATGAAGCATATTATTCTTACTCGTAAAACGCTTTTTAGTAGGTTAATTTTTTGATTTATATAGTGGATAAATCCCTGAATTCCCTTAAAGCAAGATTTGTAATACATTTTCTAATTTCTTAAGATTACGAAAGTGAATTAAAAGAGTTTTGAATGGTTCTGACTATGCTTGAAACAATTGTTATTGGCATTGCATTATTTATCATCTTTTATATTATATTTTTTTGGTTTTATTCAACAGTTAAATCTGAAAAAGATTTTGCAAACCAGGTTTATTGGTATTTGGTAAGGCGTTATAAAGAAACAACAATTGTAGATTATGGAGGGATTTCAACTGACCCTATAATTCAATGCAGAAATGCAGGACCTTTTAATATAATCGAAGTGAAAGTTGTTACTGACAAAAGCAAAAATAAAATTGATCAAGATATAATAATTAGGGGAGAGGTAGATGGAACTAAATATCAGAGAGGATCTTATCCTTCTACAAATCTCAATCTACATCTTGCAAGTAGTTATGTTGGTTATACAAATAAAATCCCATTAGGAGCCGGTATGGAGGATTTTGATCAGAGGTTCCTCATCTTATCCGATGATCATATTTTCAACAGTCAATTACTTTATAAAACTCATTTGAGTGATTTAATGATGAAAACATTTGATTTAGAGGGATATAGTATCAGGTGGGAATTAGATGGAACCCCAACAATACAAATTCGGATGGAAACTATGAGCTCGAATAGTTTCATGCAAGCTTTTAACATTTTACTCGGAACTGTAGGATTATTAACTGAAAAAGGGTTTATTTCTAGACTAGATTCAGGTATCCAATTAAAAGAGGTTAAAATTCCCACCTCAAAAGAATTACCTGTATATGAGGATAAAAAAATTGTTATTCCATCAGCAAAATGGGATGTATCGGATGACAAACAGACAAAATATTCCCAAACTAGTATAGAAAGGCAATTGATTACCAATTCTATACCTTCTCATAATGAATCTCAGAGTTATACCGTTAATAATAAGTTAAGCGAATCTTTATCGATAGAAAAAACGCATAGAGAATTATTTAACTCTCTTAAATATCAAGCAAAGGATATTATCTATGAAGAAAATCAAGTAAGAGTATTAGGATATTCAAGTACGGTTAAGGAATTTATTTTCACCTTTCCAGGATTTGATACAATTCAGATAAATGCATTATCAAATCGACCTCCTACTCAATCATTCGAATTAAAGATTGATTTAAATCAACGTCAAAAAAGCAGGAACTGGAGTGATCCATGGTCTGGTATAGAAATTAAAGGATCTCCAGAGCTTCTTGAAAAACTTCGGATACGATCAAGTATAGCAAATCGAATACAAGAGTTTGAAAAGCTTTCCATTAAAGTCCAAGGATTGGCACATCAAAATGTTGATTTTGTATTAACTATTCCACGTAATAAAGAAGGAGTAAACGGTGGGTACTCTATTCTAAAGGATCTTATTTGGTTTATAGAAATGAGTTCCTTTTAAGTAATTAATCGTAACCTAACAAAAGTAAAATTCTTAAACTTCTCTAATTTCGTCTTTTGTCTTCCAATTGAAACTGTTTTGAATTTTTAAAGGATAAGTTAAATCTTTAGAATTCTTAATAATGTTTACTTTTGGTGTAAATAGATTAATTTACTTTTAGTTATTTGGTGAATAGAATTTGAACAATAATGTAACAGTGAGAGATACAGGATCTTTACGTTATACTTTACTCATTGGATTAGGTTTCATGACTACTGGATTAAGTTGGAGCATGTATAATACTTATGTACCATATATGTTAGAGACAACTTGGTTTCTAAAAGGTCAAACTTACTTCCTCCTCCCAGCTCTTCTTATTATTGGCTTTATTATGACTTTAGACAATATAGCAGCATGGATTATTCAGCCTTGGATAGGAGCAAGAAGTGATAATACATGGTATCCTCGTTGGGGTCGTAGAATGCCCTATTTATTAGTTGGTATCCCTATTTCTGCGTTAGCTTTTATATTAATCCCAATATTCTGGTGGTTTTTTCCAGGAGAAGAATTTTCTCTAGTATTGGGCTCACTACTTCCACTTTTCCTATTCATGATCGTGATTAATATTTTTAATATCTTTATGGCATTTTATCGATCTCCTGTTGTTGCTTTAATGCCTGATTTAATCCCCCCGAGAGACCGAACTAAAGCCAATGGAGCAATAAATTTGATGGGAGGATTGGGATCAGTAATTGCTTTTTTTGGTGGTCGTATTATTGTTGGAATTGGTCGTTCAATTGGTGATCCAAATGGAACAAATCAGCTTCTAGGAGATCAAGTTGGGTTTTCTTTTGGATTCTTTGTAACAGCAATAATTATGGTATTAGCTTTGATCCTCTTACGACTGACAATTCATGAACCGAAAACTCCTTTTGAACATGAAATTAAGGAAGAAGTGAAACTAGCCAAGGCCTTTAATGAGGTTTTTTCTTCACAAGATAAATCTGGTGTTTTTATTCTGCTTGCTATTTTCCTTTGGTTCACAGGATATCAAGCAATGGAAACATTTTTCTCTTTGTATGGTGTTTATACTTTAGGGTTTGAAAATGTTGAAGATGTAGCGTTCTATTTAAACGCATTTGCTATTCCTTTTTTATTGGCTGCAGTACCAGCTGGTTTAATTGCCAATCGTTTCGGTAGAGCCAATACAATTAAAGTTGGATTGATTGGAATCCTTTTAGCTTTATCTCCTATCGCTTTACTTCCAATGAGGGATATTGCATTAACTAATCAAAATTCTGCCCTTTTTATCATAATCATTTGTCTAGCTATTGGAGGTACTAGCTGGGCTTTAGTAAATATCAATTCTATTGTAATAGTTTGGGAAATAGGTGGTGAAAAGCGAGGTGCATACACAGGACTTTATTATTTCTTCTCAATGATGGCAGCTGTACTTGGACCGCCTCTTGTTGGATTGTTATTGACTATCACGAATAGTTTAATAGGCGGACCTGGTCGTGAAATGGATAATTTGTTTCTAGTTTCAATAATATTCCTGTTCCTTGCATTTCTAGCCATGTTTAAAGTGAAAGCTGGTGAACTTGGACAACAATTAAAGAAATAGATTAATAATTTATTATGATGAAAAAAGTTTTATTCTCCTCTCCTTCATTATATATATAACTATTAAAAAGGAAATTTATCTTAAAAATTATATTACAAATAACCCTTTCTACAGTAAAACTTCATTAAAGATAAATCTATTAAGATTCAATGTGTGTTGTTTAGCTAATATTACAGGTTATTAAGTAAATTTATGTATTTCAAATAAACTATATTTAAATATAAAAGAGATTGTGTGTTGTTTAAGCCTTTAATAAAGATAAATTCGGATTTGACTAAATTTTTTCGAAGAAATTCACTAGAGAAAAGAGCAAACTCTCTAGGAAGTTTTATTAAAATGTCCAACATAGATTAAATAAGTAGTAACTAGAATTAAGAGAGGAATTCCTTGACAGTTTTAAAAATTGTTCTCATTGGTGATGGGGGCGTAGGAAAGACAGCCATTCGGGAAAGATATCTTGGAAAGGGATTCAAAGCACAATATCTTCTTACTATCGGCGCAGATTTTGCAATGCGTGATGATCAAGCGAGTGGTATGCCAATTAGATATCAAATTTGGGACTTGGCAGGTCAACAGCGGTTTGATGCCGTACGTGAAGTATATTACAAGGGATGTGTTGGAGCGTTATTAGTTTATGATGTAACACGCCCTGATTCATATTTTAATACCCCAAAATGGATTAATGAGCTATGGACCAATAATGGTCGTGGGAGAGTACCTCTTGTAGTTGTTGCAAATAAGATAGACATGCGTGAACTATCTGATGATACTGTTTCAGAAGAACAAGGAAGAATTTTTACAGATCGATTAAGCAAACTTACTAAGCCTGAAGGATTTATCTGTAACTACATTGAAACATCTGCCAAAACAGGAGTGAATATTCAAAAGGCATTTACTTTACTTGGGGATAATATCATGAAATTTGTGGATAATCAAAGAAAAACTAGCCGTGCTACAAGTAGATTATCGACCACTTCTCCACAACAACGTCAAATCTAATATTTCAGTTTAATTTTAGAACAAAGATCGGAAAAATATTCTAATTTGTTTCATCCCAATTTTTGATTCTCCAAATTTTCTAACATTAAATACATAAGAGAATTCACCTATTGGTGTGTCTCCAGGAAGAACTTTTAATAGGTCGAAAAGCAATTTATATCCTCTAGGGGAGATAGTCTGAGGATGATTATTTATTAAATTACTAATGAATAATGTTTCTCCTCCAAAATAACCACTCATTATATCTCTCGGTCGTTGACGTCGCCTGAAAAATAGAGAAAGTTTTCCAAGTGTTGTAGCTCCCCAAGATATTATTTTTCGTTTTAAACTCCATCCTTCAACGCTAGACCGAGTTCCAATAACAAGTTTGTTTCCTGCTATTAATAATTTAAACCCTTCAGCGATTTTATCTGGTGGATGCTGAAAATCACAATCAAGAATAAAAAAGTATTTTGTTTTTACCTCTTTTAAAGCATCAACCACCGAAATCGTTAAACCCTTGATTAGTTTATCTTTTCGATTAAGTAAATAAATGGATGGATTTTTTCTATTCCATTCAGCTACAATCTCTACAGTTCCATCCGTTGACCCGTCATCAGCTACTATGATCGATATTGGAGGGTAAAATTTAAGCAATTGCTCTATTAATCTTCCAATATTAGTACTTTCATTTAATGTTGGTGTGATAACCGTTAATTCGGATAATGAAGATAAGTTATTCATAAATAAGAATAATAAAATTGTTATATTTAGACCTTTTTACAATATCTCATAAATAGCATTCTTTAAGAGTTAGATCCATATTTTTTAGCTAAATAATTTTTAGTTTTGGTTTTTGGGATTTTTTATGAGTTTGAAAGAACTTCTAGAGAAGTTTGCCACAGGATTTTCTGTAAAAGGAATTTATCTTCAAACATCTCAAGAATTAATACCAATTGTTCAGGAATCATCAGAACTTTTATTAATGCTTAAAAGACACCCGAATTTACCTGATGGTATTATAAATCTTTTATATGAAGAACAAGAAATTGGAACTCTTGTAGAAACTCTTGAAAATGACATTAAACTCATAATATTAACAGATTCTAAGCATATTCAAGAAGTTTCAGCAAATTGGAAACGTTTTACCCCAATAATTAAAAAACAAATGGATATTGAGCAGTTCTTGAACCAAGAAAGTGTTGAAACACGTTTAATCAATCGTTTAGAAGATATTAGGATATCGATTGAGAAATCCACAAGCATACTCAAGGAGAAAATTAATCATGGCTGAAATACCACCAGCAGCAGCAGAAGAAGAAGAATTAAAACTAGCTAAACGTATATTTGACTTAAATAAGATAATTGAAGAGAATTCTTCCTTATTAATGAATTTAAAAGCAGAGCTATCAGAAATCAGAACTGATCATCAAAAATGGATTAAAAAAATTGAAGATTTGGATATAAGACTGGATTCAAAGTTTTCTGAAATAACACATGAATTTAATGAAATAAATAACAATTACTCTATTGAAACTAGAAGAATTGAAGAGAAAATCAATACCAAAGTTCTAGAACTAGAACCAAAAATCCAAGAACTTTCTGAAAAAGCATCAAATAATTATTCGGAAATTTCTGAAAGGATTACAGCAATTCAAGAAGAGTTAAATAAAAAAGTAACTTCCGATACTTTTGAAGACATAAAAAATGGATTTTCAGAAAGAATAAATGATCTAAATCAAAAAATTGAAGCCTTAGAGAACAATCTAAACTTTAAATACAATACTATAGAAACTGTAATAGGGGAAAAAGAACAAAAAATAATATCATCCTATGATGAGAAATTCCTTGGGATTCGGAAGGATTTTGATGAAGAAAATTCAAAAATCTCAAATGAATTGAATTTGGTCTCTGAAACACTGCAGATGTTGGTTGAATCAGTTCAAAATATCAATAAAGTAAATGAAAATCATAATGATGTTCTGGATTCATATCAATCTGCATTTTCTGATCTTAAAGATACTATTAAGGAAATCATTAGTATTTCAAAAGAAGATCAAAAGGAACTTTTTGATAGTTTTTCTACTATCTTGGAGAGTAATAATGAAGATATAAGAACTGAAATAACAGTTACGACACAAACACTTCTAGATAGTGATAAAAATATTATCGACAAATCTAAAGAACTTTTTATGCAGAAAAAATCAGGTGATGAACTTAAACAAACAATAATTGAATTAACAGGAGAAATACGGTCAGAATCTCAAAAAACTCGTGATGATCTCTTGAAAGGTCTTCAATCTAATGTCGAGGAGTATGAAAAAGTGATTACAGAACAAAATATAAACATCAAATCCTTTCAAGAGGAATTAGAGCTATTCAAAAAAGAAATACATGCAATAATTGATCGAAAGGTAAATGAAAAATATGAAGTTGTTTACAAGCTTCTAGGAAGAGTATTAACACTCTCTGAAGAGCATGCACTTCTATTGAAAGCATCAGAGATAAAATTACCTTTAAAATCGAAAAGATTACCAGAAATCACTACTAACCTTTCACAAAGCGAAGATGAAGCTTCCTCTTCTGACTCCTTAGAGGATGAGGATGAAAAAGAAAAAGGAATATAAAGAAGGAATAGTATGTAACGTTATTTGAGACAAACGCGAAGGGAAATTAATATTGTCATTAGATAGCCCATTAAAAATTGTTATTGCAGGAGAAAAGCATGTGGGAAAGTCTTCTCTTGTACATAGGTTTATTTATGAACAATTTCCCTTAAAAGGGCTCTATTCCACGGTAGGATTCGATTTTACGCTAAAGACTATCATTCTTGATAACAATACAAATGTAGTTATTCATATTTATGATTTTGGAGGAGAACCACGATTTAGGATGATTTTTCCTCAATATGCTTCAGATTGTGATGGACTTATTCTAGCTTTTGATCCAACGCGAGAAGAGACATTTAATGCTTTGAATGAATGGATTGAAGTTTACGGTCGTAAAGAGGAGACTATTAATTTCTTAATATCAACAAAAGCTGATTTAGGAATTTCTACCTCCCCATTAAAAATAAATGACTTCAGAAACAAGCATAATATTTCAAGGTACTTTCAAACAAGTGCTGTGACGGGTGAGAATACGCAAGAATTATTTAAAATAATAGCAGGAGAAATAATTCAGAAGAAATTATAAAAACTAAGTTATCATGGGACAGGTTTT
This sequence comes from Candidatus Hodarchaeum mangrovi, assembly GCF_975850365.1. Classification (NCBI taxonomy): domain Archaea; kingdom Promethearchaeati; phylum Candidatus Hodarchaeota; class Candidatus Hodarchaeia; order Candidatus Hodarchaeales; family Candidatus Hodarchaeaceae; genus Candidatus Hodarchaeum; species Candidatus Hodarchaeum mangrovi. Next base: position 10,029 of record NZ_CDLCQJ010000074.1, read on the forward strand.
TCGAATGGGTGAATCAAAGTTCTTTGTAGACTCGAATATTCTAACTGTAAAAGTCATTGTAGCTGGACCTGGAGGGGTAGGTAAAACAACATTACTAAAACGCTATGAAACAAATAATTACATCCCTGCAATTTCAACAATAGGGATTAACTTCCTAGTAAGAGATATTGAAGTAGGGGATTCAATTTTACGTATAGCTTATTGGGATTATGCAGGAGAGGATAGATTCAAAATATTGTTTCCAGGTTATTGTCAAGGTTCATCGGGTGCAATATTAGCATTTGATACCTCTCGAATGCAAACTTTATCAGAACTTCCTGAATGGTTAAAAGTGATCCGAACACATAATGATCCAGAAATCCCTATAATCCTGCTAGGAAATAAGATCGATGCAATTTCCGAGGAAAAAAGGGATTTAGCTAGAGAATCTGCAAATATCTTTGCTAAAGAATTTCAATTATCAGGATATTATTTCTGTTCTGCAAAAGAAGGAGATGGTATTGAAGCTCCCTTCTCTCACCTAGGTATATTAATAAGTGAAAGAAATAAAAAGAGAAGGAAATAATTTCTCTTTTTATAATATTGAATCCACAAAGCTATCGATCTTTTTCTCAAAGAAACCTTTTGTCGCTAGATAACGATGATAGAACTTTTGATATTCCTCCTTCATCATCTTCTCATAAGAAATTAAGAATAACAATCCTGTCGCAATTAATGAGGAGATGGTTGCTAATAAAAATAGAATAGCGGTTGCAGAATATTCCCATGAGCTAAACGTTGAAATTATCATTCCACCAAGAATAGAAACTATTGGTTGAGTCCAAGTAGATCCAAATTTATTTATTCCCATGAATTGAGCCTCTTTCCCCTCTGGTACTAAATCTGCTGGTAAAGAGACTCTTACCGATTCAATAAAGACAGCTCCTAGCCCTCCAAGAGCTGCAATGGGGATTAAAAAACCATAATAATCGCCAATCTCCATTCCACTCATTAAAAGGGCAAAAAAAGCATATATAATTGATCCAACAATAGCAGTCCTTACTTTTCCAAATTTCTGAATAAAAAAGCCAGCAGGAATCGCCATAATAACAGAGACAATGCCTGTTACCATTAACACTGCAGGTACTTCTTCAGGTAAGATTCCCATGGGAGTTGTTAAATGGATCACCAAATAAATAGCAATAATTTCACTTGAGAATCCCCAAAACGATTGTACAAAAAACATTTTCCCAAAATCGGATCCAGAAATATTCAAAAGATAATTGGGAGTTTGAAGAATATCTGTAACGGGGGAATCAATAGGAGGAAAAGGAGGATTTGCTTTTTCGACTAGAAAGAAGATTAAGATCCCAACAACAGTAATAATAAGGGCTGGAAATAAAAAAAACCCTACTTCAATCAAGATACTTAGACTAAACAACGTTGCAAGTTCTAAAAGGAAATTCGAAATAGGGGAAAAAAATAGCAGGCCAATCATACTACCTAGTGTAGTAAAACCAGCTAATATTAAACCAACCCATCCTCGCTGTTCCTTCGTAAATAGTTCAGAAAGTAATGCCCCATAAGGAGAAGAAGCCAATCCTAAACCAACATAAATTAAGAAAAAACAAACTGGGAAGAGTACAACCATCAACTCACCAGGTGCTCCACCAGCAAAAATTGGAGTCATAATTAGCATAAATCCGGCTATCAAACATCCACTTAAAATATAAGGAGCTCGTGCCCCATATTTTGATCGATAGTCGTCTGAAAAGGCCCCACCTATAATAACAGTTATAAGATAAGCAATAGAACCAGCAGCAACTGAAAATGAGAAAATTGTGTCAGCAGTTTCATTTGTAATAGTGTGTTCAAGATCAACTAAATATCCATGCAAGTAAGAGAGATTAAAATGAGTAATAATGAAATTTACAATAATTGCATTTGCCATAGCAAAAAGTCCAAGTGCGATAATATTTCGATATTTTTGTATTGCTTCTCGTTCCTCTCGCAGCTCTCTTGTTGTTAAAAATTTAAATTTTCCTCTTATTTTTTGCCTATGTTCTGATCCAGTTGCCAATTTTGATCACTCATCTTTTATTTAGCGAATGGATTTGCTTAAATTATCAAAGTACTTTACTTTTTTTTCTCTCAAAACTTGCCTTTTTAACTTTTAACTGCTCAATTAAACATACAACCACTATAAATATGTATAGTTTCAATTTAGTCTTTTTGGTATTTAAATCGTGAATCTAGCATTCTACCAAAATTTTTGATAACAAAAACCTTTTTTTACAGCTCTACGCTTAAAAAGTACTATAAATTTTTTTGTTAATGCAGGATTACCATTTAGATAATCTCGGAATTCAATTATCTACTATTAAAATAATTCTTGTTTAAAAAAATTGTAAAATAAGAGAATATCAGTTAATTTACATTGTTGGAATATATTTATTAATAATTGGTTTGAACAAAATTAACAAGTAAGAAGGATTTTGAAATACACCCATTCCTTTATTGAGAGAAAAGATCGTTAGATAACTGTAATTTTGGAGTAATGCTCATTTCTTAGAGGTATTAGCTTGGTTCATATTAAAGAAATACGTATGACTGGATGGAAAAGTTATGGCTCGGGTACAGTCCGAATGCCTTTAGCTAAAGGATTTACTGTCATAGTAGGACCAAATGGGAGTGGTAAATCTAATTCAATTGATGGGGTAAATTTCTGTTTAGGAACCCTTTCCACTAAGAGTATGCGAGCAGAAAAAATGGTAGGATTAATTTATAATGGAATTGGCGGACAGAAACCTGCAGAAAGAGCCAATGTTGAAATTGTTTTTGATAATTCAGATTATGCTATTCCTCTAAAGGAAGCAGAAGTAATTGTGAGTAGAGAATTAAAGCGAAACGGTTCAACAACATATCGTTTGAATGGAAAAAGAACAACACGAACTGATATTCTTGATAAATTGCGTATTGCAGGTATTGATGTTATTAATAGTTATAATATAATCGCCCAAGGGCAAGTAGGGGAAATAGTTGGGATGAATCCGATCCAAAGACGCCAGCTAATGGAAAACTTAGCTGGTGTTGGTCAATTTGATGAAAAGAAAAAATCAGCACTTTCAGAACTTGATGAAGCTAATAGAAGAATGGATGAGCTTCAATTATTAGTGAATGAGGTCTCGAAACGAGTTGATTCCCTTCGCAGGGAAAAAGATGATGCTGAGCGATGGACTTTATTAGATCAAGAAGTGAATCAACTCCGAGCATTATTAATATCATACAATTTTCACAATTTCACAGAGAAAATTTCTACTTTTGATGAAGAAATAACAAAAATTAGATCAGAACAAGATTCTCTCATCAATGAACGAGACGAAAAAAGTATTAAGATCGATGAGGTTACCCTAAAAATTCGTGAATTAGAGAATCAGCTTATTCAACTAGAGACTGAAATTAAAGAAATAAGAACCTCCTCTGAAGAGAAGAATATTGAAAAAACAAAAGTTGAAGAAAAGATTGAATATAATAAAAAAACAATAAACTCTAATGAGAATAGAATAACTCAACTAACAACACGAATAGAACAAATCCAAGAAAAACGTGAGGAGGATATCCAAACAAAAGATAAACTCGAAGAAGCAAAAAAAGAACTTTTAATAAAAATTGAAGAGATTAAAGAAGATAAGAAAACAATAGAAAATGAATTAGAAGAAAAAAATCAACAATATGATGAAATTAAAAATGAATTTGATGATACAGAAAGAAGATATAAAGTAGAAAATGATCGTTTAACAAAAACACAGGTTCAATTTGAAGTATCTCAAAATATGGTTACTGCATTTGAAAATAATGTGAAAGAATATGAAAAACGAAAGGATGAGATGAACGAGCAAATTTCAGCTTCTAAAGAAAAGTCAATTAACCTACAAGAATTAATAAACGATGAATCTAGGCAGCTTGAGGAAGCAAAGAGTAAAATAGGAGATGTAGAAGAAAAAAAACAAAATATTGAATCTCGTATCCAAGATTTAGAGATTCAAAACAGAGAATTAAATGATAAGTATTTAGTTCAAAAAGCACGAATAGAAACAATTTCATCATTTTTAAAAGCTGAATCCGGAAAAGAGAATCCAGCGGTTTCATTTATTAATAGCAAAAAAAATAGTGGAGAACTAACAGGAATTTTAGGGGAATTTCAAAATCTTTCTGTTGGGGGTCAACATCTTCCTTCTGAAGTAGGTCATCTCTCAGATGCTATTATTACAGTGTCCATTTCTGATTCCTTACGATGTATCCATCTCTTAAAAGAACAGGCTATTGGAGCTGCAAATTTTATCCCATTAGAAAAGTTTAAACTCAAATCTGATGAGAAATTTGATAAAATTGTCAATAAAATTAGAGAACAAAATGAAATTGTCTCAAATCTATCTGAAGCAGCTGAAATCTGGAAAAAGAATAATCAAACAGTTTCTACTAATGATGGAGATGTTTTTTATTCCAATGGAATTATTTATGGAGGTTTTCACCTTGTTTCTGCTCAGGAATCCGTCGACAAATTAACTACAGAGATGGAAACTACAAAAGAAAATTTAAATAATGTTAAACAGAAATTGAAGGAAGAAGAAGAAAATAAAAAACGATTAATACAACTTGAGAAAGTGATCACGGAGTCAATAAATAAATTAGAGAAAAATATTAGAGATGCTTCTATTGAACTTACTCAGCAGGAAAATGAGGTAAAATTATACCAAGATAATTTAGAAAAGATAATTCAGGAATTAACACCTCTCAAAAGCCAATTAGAAGAAAGAATGAAATCAAGAGAAGTACAACGAAATGAAATGGAATTTTATGAAAAAAATCTAGAAAAAATCGCTATTGAAATGACAGAAGTAGAAAAACACCTAGAAGCTGCTGATACACGTCCTATTTTAGAGAAAATGAACCAAGTTGAACAACAATTAGGCCAAATACAAGGGAAGCTCACTGGAATTGAATCACGAATTGAAGGATTGATTACAAGAAAAGATGAAAAAGAACAAAGATTAATTGAAACTAAAGATGAAATAAATAGTGTAGAAATCGAAACAGCTAATCTCAAAGGAGAGATTCAAATACTTGAGGGTCAATTAACCCAACTTGAAAGTCAATTAGTTAAAATTATTGAAAAAGAGGAAGAGGTGTCTACGAAAACAAAGGACGTAAGATCTGACCTTTCAACCCAGAAAAAATATCAAGGACAAATGGTAAAAGATAAGGAAAAATTAAATGAAAAAATATCAATTTATGAAGAACAGATCACTGATATTAAGCTCCAAAGAGAACGATTTGCAGTAGAACTTGAAAAAATACAAAATGAATCTTTAGAAAATAATATAACAATTATAGCAGCAGATTCGGAAGAATTGAAAAATATAAACGAAAGAAAAATCAACAATGACATCAATGGAAAGAGTGAGGAAAAGAAAAGACTTGAACCAGTCAATATGCGAGCTTTAAAAGAATTTCAAGAAGAAAATGCACGATTTATTGAACTATTAGACCGTAGAGATATTTTAATTGAGGAACGACAAATTATTCTGGATTTTATTGAGGATATCGAGACAGAGAAATATTCAGTCTTCATGAAAGTGTTCAATGGAGTCAATAAACATTTTGGTTCTATCTTCAACGAACTGTCAGGAGGAAGTGCACGTCTGATATTAGAGAAGGATCCAAAGAAAGGAGAAGATATCTTTGAAGGTGGAATGTTTATTGAAGCACACCCTGCAGGGAAAAAAGTAGCCTCAATAGAAGCAATGTCAGGAGGAGAAAAAGCTCTAACTGCGTTAGCTTTCATATTCGCTGTTCAAACAGTTGATGCGCAGCCATTCTATATATTAGATGAAATTGACGCGGCTTTAGATCCAATGAATGTTCGGAGAGTCGCTAAATTACTTCATAGAATGAGTAGAACGGTGGGCCAAGATGAAGAAGGAATTAAGAAAACTAAATCATCATCTCCTGGAGCTCAATTCCTTGTAATCAGTCATCGTGATATTTTAATGGCATGGGCAGATCGTTTATATGGTTGTACAAATGTTAAGGGACTAAGCTCTGTATTTTCGATTCAAATGAGTGAAGATAAACAACTCGAAAGGGCTGAAAGCTTCTAAAAAGGAGTTGAGTTCATGAATGAGCCTGAAAACGATCAATCTGAGACTTTTGACGAAGAAGATGATTCTGATGAAGATGACTATATCCGTATGTTCAGTCATTCAGGCCAATTTTTCTTAGACGAACCTTATGTTTATTTAATAAATCCCGATTTATTTCCCGAGAGAGTAGCCTATATAAAGGATTTTAAATTGAAGGAGATACTACCCGAGTTCTATAAAAAACTCCTTGAACAAGGACTTGATTTTCGGATTTTGGGACAATCAATTTATTCTGCTGCCCGAATTCATAAAAAGAAGGTAAGTATGGCTATTCAATATGAAAAAAAGCAAGAAGAGAAAATTGCTATACGAGCAAAAAGAAGAGAATTTCAATTTAAAATACCCCTTGAGAATTTTGTAACACGAGATTTATTATCCCTTGCAGAGTCTGCAAATCCTGAATCTTTTTATGCAGAGCTCCTTTTAGCTCTTCAAGAAGAGGATGAAAAAAGGAAATTAGAAAAAATAAAAGAAGAAAAGAAGAAACAAGAGAAAAAAGGAGATGAGAAAGCTCGTCGTCGAAGACTTGAATTAGCAGATTTTGAAAACTTTCAATATGAACTTGATTTGGACAGAGTAGCAATTGAGGAGGTCGTAGAAAAAACATTTGAGGTTATCAAGCAAATTGCGAAGAAAGATAAGAACAAAGAAGCTGAATTTTCTAAAGTTGTAACTCAAATGGAAAAAAAATTCAAATCCGACGAAGAACGACGGTTATCAAGAGCAAGAGTTCTCATCTCCTGTCTATATCTATTCAGAGATGAACTAATAACCGCAGAACAAGAACTAAATCCGCCCTATGAGATTTATATCCAAGTCATTAAAGAAAAAAAGAATAAATAAAAATGGATCAGGATGTTTTACATCCCAACCTCTGCACGAGTTATTTCTTGAGATCTTGCTAAGAAGTAATCCCCTAATACTATCTTTCCCATCAAATTGATAAAGGCATCTGCAAGGCTAGCAATAGCGACAACTTCTCCTTGATCCTCTTTAACAGCAACAAGAACTTCCTCTCCATCACGATCTGCAGCAATATAGTTCTCAACTCCAACAAACTTAGCAGCATCAACACTACGAACCCTAACATTTGGTTTTTGGAATAATTTCTTCAAGAGATCACGATGTGCAGTAGGATCTATAATTGTGACTAAATTTACTCTTTGATGACTCTTCGTCTGCAAAATCTCTTGGATAGGTATGTCTGCTAATACAGGCAACAAAAGGGTAATCCCACCTTTCATCCGTGCCATCATTTCCTTGATATAAATTAACGTTGCATTTTTAGATACAATTGGAGCTGTTTGTACTGGGGGCTGTTTTGTATCCTTCACTAGAGAAGCTATTTTATCTAATGAATAAAGGTAATTCTTGAAAATATCCTCATTCTTAGCTGTTACATCTTTAAACTTTGTTGAGTAATCTGATAATTCTTTCTCTAGAGTTGCTATTTCAGTTTGAAAACTGGATTGAATGATTTCATTGGTTGCATCTAGGTGTTCGATAGATGTTTTATGAAGTTCATCTACAACAGAGAAGATTTTCGTCTGAAATTCTCGTGTTTGACTAATTAAATGTTCAGAACTTTTAACTAATTCTCCTGAAATCGTACTGTGAAAATTAGAATCATAAGATTGAAATTGAGAAGTTAAATTGGAAATTAAATTGTCAATTTCAGATTTTAATATTGTGATCTCTTCTGAAATTACTTTCTCATTTTCTGCTTTTTTTGTAATAATTGAGGATTTCAGTTCGCTAATTAAAGCATTAAAATTAATCATAGATTGGTTTTGCATGTCATTAAAGAATTGCTTAAACCTTTGAAGGATTTCATTAAGCTCTTCCTCTTGAGGAACGAGAGTAGAATTGAACTCATTTATCTGCGATTCTAATTCCTTTTTCAACTGTTGAATAATATTTTCTAATTCTTGGATTGCAGTAATCTTAATTGAATCAGATTTACTATCAGTAGAATTTATTAGCTCATTAAAAGTAGCTGTTAAAGTCTCTTGAGTCTGTTTTGTTAAATTGCCCGCTTCATTTCCAAGGTTAGATAAAGTAGACTCAGTATTGATCAATAATTCTTCAATATCAGTATCTGTTTGTACTTTTACAGCTTCTGAAAATTGATTGATTGATTCCTCAATATGATTGCGTATTTCTGATACTTTTTGAGAGAGAGCCTCTTGAGACTTCTGGAACATATCAAGAATTTGATTTTGAGTTTCAACTAAGGCTTGAGTAACTGTTTGTTGTATATTTTGTGCACTTGCTACAGTCTTTGATTTAATTTCATCTCGTGAACCTACCAAAACTTCAGATAAATTCTTTTTATTACCTAATATTTGATTTTGTAGATTTTCATTGTATTTATTGATAGAATTTATCGTTGTAGCTTGAGTAGGAGAAGAAATATCCTTAAAACTTTTTTTAATTGTATCAGTAAGCTCAATAATATGGGAGGTTATTCTATCATTTCGGTCATCGATAGAATCGAAAATTAATTTCCCAGAATCTCCCATTTTTTGATGAACACTCTGAATTCCTGTACTCAGTAATTCATTCGTGTTAATATATGATTTATCAAATTCTTCATTTATTTTATTGTTCCTCTCTTCCTCTTCTAACTTTGTTTTCTCTAAATCGGAACTAAATTGTGATTCAATCTCTTTATTGATTTTTATGAAGGATTCATTCATTTTATCAATTTTAGACGATTTTTGATCTCTCAAAGTAGTTAAAAAACCTTGATGTTCTTTTTCTATTGATTCGAAAAGGTTTTTGAGGTTTGCTTTCTCCTGCTCCGTACCCTGTTCAATTTCTAGAGTTTGATGAGCTATTTTAGCTTCAATATCACTCTCAGCATTCATTTCTGCTTGATCCAAGGTGGTTTTAGCAGTATTAAAGCTATCTGACAATTTTTTAGATTCTTCTGATAGCTTTTTAGTTATAATCCCTAATTTTTCTTTTACATAAGTTTCTAGTTCTGAGATTAGATTTTCCATTTTTATAATTGATTGATCACCAGAGACTTTTAACCCATTGAAAGGAAGGATCGCACGGTATCTAGGAGTTATTCCTTGAATATCGAATACATAACCCTTCTGTTTTAAGCCCTCTAGATATTTTCTAGTCTCTTCAGTTGAAAATTCTGTTTGTTTTTCAATCTCACCAAGACTGAGTGGTCCCAGTGCAATTAATGAAATATAAATCTTAGTTTCTTGAAAATCTAAGTCTAATGAATCCAATCCAAGGCTCATTATTAAAAATCCATCCTTTTTGTTATTTTTATTATTCTATATTGAAGATCTTGATTTTATAAATTAAATAATGTTTTCTTTTGTAATTTAGTGGGATAATGAAAGATCATGTATAACTCTCAAAATCACTGATAAATTGACTTAATTATCCCTTATGCAAAAAAGTCAATATGATGAATGTTTAAAGTATCTTTCTTCAACATCTATATTTTGTATCTGTATTTATTGAAAAATTAATATAAATACAGGTAGAGTAAGTAAGATTACAAGCATTCCAACAACTTAGGATTTGTTTAATTCATGTCAAATACCCTTTTAAATTCTCTGAAAGAGAGAGACATTATTGAAGCAGCTCTATATTTATTTGACCGTCCAATGACTTATACTGAATTAGCTGAATTAATTCAAAGCGATGAGGATAATGTTGAAAAATTGATTGAAGAAATTCGAGATGATCATCTTGATCAAAAAACTGCTTATACTATTTTCGATGTAGAAAAGGGTGTTGTTCATCTTAAACTGCGGGAAGAAGTTGCTGCAAGATTACATTGGCCTTTTATTAAACGTTCAGAAGTACCTAGAGAATTATTGAAAGTACTTAGTCTAATAGCATTCAAAGAATATGTACTAAAAGAGGAGGTTACTCCTGGTAAAATTATAAAAATTCTTGGAAAACAGGCAAAAGACGATATTGACTCATTAAGTACCATGTCTTTAATAAATATTACTCCAAGAGGTAATAAAAACTTAATTACCATTACAGAAGAATTTTTAAACCTCTTTAAACTGCCTCTTGAATCTGAAAAGACCAAAATGGCTATTCAAATGGGTTTAAAGGAATACGCTCTTAGACAATTACAATTTGATTAAATAAGTGAGGATTAACTATGTTCCGATTTTTTCGAAGAGGGAAAAAAGATAAGACAGTGAAAGAGAAGAAAGAAGAAATCCCACCGCCTGATGTGAATGTTTCTAAATCTATTGTCGAGGATCAATCTATTCTACCAGAATATAAAATTTCAGAGATTACTTTTGAAGAAAAATTTAAAAACATGTCAAAGTTTTTAAGTGAAACACTTCCCGATGATTCACTCATTCAAGAACCAGTTATCTCTTTCTCTCCTTTAATTCCCTTGATTGAAAAAATATATGACCGAGAAGATTCAGTTAATAGCTTTATCTCTCCTCAAGTTTTGGAAGAGAAAAAAAATGAATCATCTGGGGATAATCTACCTATATTTTATTCAAAAGAAGGCTTAGCTCCTATAACTTTAGAAGAAAAACTCGAAGGGGCTTTATTTTCTATTGGAAGACCAATACATACTGATGAATTAATAGAAACACTTGAAGGTGATTCACCAGTAATTAAGAGAACAATTAGAAAAATACATCGAAAACGCAAAAAATCTTCCCCAATTATTTTAACTGAAATTTCTAAGGATAGATGGGTTCTTCAATTAAATCCCATTTATTATGAATTTTTCGCATCTTACTTGCCTGAGAGGTTTATGAAAGAACCAGAACGTCGTATTTTAACTGAAATCGCATATCGACAACCAATTTCAATTGCAATGGTTAAAAAAATAGTCAAAGAAATTGGACCAATGAGGATTAATGAGCTATGTGATTCTTTGGAACAAAAGGGATATATCATTGGAGAAGAACGAGCTAGATCTTTAGTTTATACAACAACTCCGAAATTTGCTAAAGATTTTGGTTTTGATAACGAAAGTCGACGTTTAAAATTACAGATGCTTTGGAGATTAAGAAGATTAATGGGAGGTTATGACATTGACGAGGAAGAAGAGGAATTAGAAGAAGAGGAAGCTGAAGAAGAAGAAAGCTTATTAGAAGCTAACAAAGATGAAACTATTACTGAAGATGAACTATATACTAAAGAGGAACAAGAAAAAAAGATTGAAGATACTAAAAAGCCACTAGAAGTTAATTTAGAAAAAGAAACCTTAATTGAAACAGAGGACTTTTTAAAAAAATTGGGGAAGGAGGAAGAAGAATAAAAGGGTTCATCCTCTTAATTCCTCGAGTTTTTGAAGAAACGTTAAATTCCGCTTAACCAAGTCGGTGTAAATATTTTCAATTACATCTCCACCCAATTTCGCTGAACACTCAAAAAAAGGGATTCCACGATGCTCAGCAAATTCAGCAATTTCGTCCTTAGAAACTTCTCTTTGATTTTCTAAATCAATTTTGTTTCCAATTATAGTAATAGAAGTTTTATCTCCGGTAACAGCCCGAAATTCCTCTATCCAGCGGTCTAATTCTACAAAGGTTCTTCTTCTTGTAATATCAAAAACAATCAGACATCCAAGAGCACCTTCATAATATGTAGGTCGAATTTTTCCAAAAATTTCCTGTCCCGCAGTATCCATTAATAGCAGTTTTACTGGTTGTTGATTTACAGATATTAATTTTGTTGTAATATCTACCCCTATTGTTGGAGTATAGTCTAATTCAAATGTTCCCTCTGCATATCGCCTAATTAAGGATGTTTTTCCTACTTGATATGACCCTGCTGAGCAGATCTTAATGACCCATCCATTTCTCAAATACTAATGTACTCCTTGATAATGTGATGTCTAGAAGTTTTTCAATTAAGGCTAAAGAACGCTTAAAATTTTAGAAAATATTCTTTGTAGCAGATCCATGCATTTAGTCTTAACTCAGATACTCTCTATATAGTGGTGAGGATTTAACATATTTAATCCTACGCAAATAAAGCAATAGTTTACTATTGTTAACTTGATTATATTTAACTCTTTTTTCAAAATGATTTATGGAAAGGATTTTTACAAATAGTTGAGATGTGATAATCGAATCAATCTAGGCTAAGGGTTATACCATATCAAAAATTTTAAAGTATTAAGCTAGGAGAGTTATCCGTTTTGGCTAAAGAGATTATTGATATCCGTTTACATGGTAGAGGTGGTCAAGGGGTTATGACTAGCAGTTATTTGATCGCTGAGGCCGCATTACTTGAAAACAAGTTTGTTCATGCTTTTCCATCATTTGGCCCAGAAAGATCCGGAGCACCAATTGCTGCATTTGCACGAATATCAGATGAAAGATTCTATGTGAAAACAGAAATCTATGAACCAGATATAGTTGTTGTCCAAGATCCAACCTTGTTAGGACAAGTTGACGTGGTTTTAGGACTTAAGAATGGAGGGCTCGTAATTGTCAATACTGACGATCCCAACGCTATAGAGGTTCAAAATTTAAAGAAATCACGACCAGATATTAAAATAGCTACAGTTAACGCTTCAAAAATTGCTTCAGAAGAAATAGGAATTAAAGCTACTAATACTGCTATTCTGGGTGCATTGATAAAATTAACTGATGAAAAAATCATTAAGCTTAATTCAGTTAAAAATGCCATTCAAGCCAGATTTAGTGGTCCAGCTCAAACGAAGAACATTAAAGCGGTTGAACGCTCTTACAATGAGGTGAATTAATGCCAGCATTACCAACAGATGTATCAGATGAGGAATTTAAAGAGTGGGTTAAAGAAAAATGGGGATATAAAAAGCTCCCTATGGCTGGAAGTACTCCCCCTGGTAGTTCGAAATTTTTTAAGACTGGTGACTGGGCTGCTCAAAAGCCCAAATTGATTATTGAGAACTGTATCTCATGTCTTAAATGTTACTTTTTCTGCCCAGATAATGCCATTAAAATGATTGTGGGTTCAGATGGAAAACATCACCCTGAATTTGATTACTTTTATTGCAAAGGTTGTGGTGTTTGTGCTAATGAATGTCCTGGAAGAAAGGGAGATACAGCCATAGTCATGGAGGATGTGTAAAATGGTAAAAATAGCTGTAACGGGTGACGATGCGGTTGCTCAGGCTGCCAAGGCTGTCAATCCTGATGTCGTTGCTGCTTATCCTATTACACCACAAACTATTATTGTAGAAAGGTTCGCAGATTTTGTTGCAGATGGCGAAGTGGATACAGAATTCGTAACTGTTGAATCTGAGCACTCAGCTATGTCTGCATGTGTTGGTGCTAGTTCTGTAGGAGCTAGAGTCTTTACTAGTAGTGCTAGCGCAGGATTAATGCTGATGTATGAAATTGTTTTCATTGCTGCATCATCACGAACCCCTATTGTGATGGCAATTGCCAATCGAGCTATTAGTGGGCCAATTAATATCCATGGAGAAGAAACAGATCAAATGTTATTTCGAGATTCTGGATGGATCAGCCTCTTTGCTGAAGATAATCAAGAAGCTCATGATCACACTATTTTGGCTTTCAAAATTGGAGAACATCCCGATGTACTATTACCTGTGGCTGTTGGTCTTGATGGTTTTATCCTTTCACATGCAATCGAAGGAATTGAACCTGTATCTAGACAAGAAGCTCTAGATTTTCTTGGAGGAGAAAGAGTTGCCAATCTCAAACTTGATACTACCAAACCACTTAGCATTGGACTTCTACATCTTCCGGATTATTATATGGAAGCACGAGCTCAAGTAAGAGATGCACAAGAACGTTCACGAAAAATAATTTTAGATACTTTTTCAGAGTGGGAAAAGCGTTTTGGGCGTAAGTATAGTCCAGTTGAATCATATATGATGGAAGATGCAGAGTATGCTTTTCTAACAATGGGATCATCAGCTGGAAATGCTAGAACAGCTATTGATGAATTGAGAGCAAAGGGGGAAAAAATAGGGCTAATTAAAATCCGAGTTTATCGACCATTCTTTGGAGATCATGTAGTAAATCTCTGTAAGAATCTTAAAGGACTAATAACAATTGAACGCGCACATTCTTTCGGTGGACCTGGTGGGATATTGAGCCAAGACATCAAATCAGCCTTATATGGAACGGGAGTGAATCCACTTTTAGCGGAATATACGATTGGTCTCGGAGGACGTGACACTTTAATCAAAGATTATCATGGAATGTACGATAGAGCTAAAGAAGCTTTTAATATAGGCAAAAATCTCCCAATTTTTTGGTGGGGATTAAGAGAATAAGGAGGAGATAAGATGACGATAGAATTACCAAAATACAAATTAAAAGATCTTATAGACAAACCTACATATTTTTCAGGTGGCCATAGATTATGTGCTGGTTGTGCAGCTGGATCAATGGCACGCCAAGTAACGATGGCTTTCAATAAACCTACGATGATTGTGAATGCAACTGGATGCTTAGAAGTCGCCAGCACTATTTATCCTTTCTCTGCTTGGGAAGTTCCTTGGATTCATGTAGCATTTGAAAACGCTTCTGCCGTAGCTAGTGGTATTGAAGCTGCAATAAAGGCAATGACTAAAAAAGGAACTTACAAAGAAGGAGAAACAGATATTGTTGTTTTTGGAGGAGATGGGGGTACTTATGATATAGGAATTCAATCCCTTTCAGGTGCTTTAGAAAGAGGTCATGATCTTCTCTATATCTTATACGATAATGGCGCATACATGAATACTGGAATTCAACGATCTGGTGGCACACCTTTTGGTGCATCAACAACAACGTCTCCAGCTGGAGCTGTTATTCCAGGAAAACATCAGTTTCGGAAACCAATTACTGATATCGTCGCAGCTCATCGTATACCATTTGTAGCTACAGCATCACCAGCTTATCCAGAGGATCTTGTAGCAAAAGTAAGAACAGGGTTAGATGTTAAAGGACCCGCTTTTTTACATATTGAAGCATCATGTAATCGTGGGCAACGATTTGATCCTTCAAAGTCCATTGAATATGTTCGTCTAGCAACTGAAACTTGTATTCATCCATTATATACTGTTATCAATGGAAAATATCAATTAAGCCGACCAAGCCAACGTATTGCTGATGATCCTTCAAAAAAACTGCCCGTAGAAGAATATTTAAAGCTAGAAGGGCGTTGGAGACATTTTTTTAAACCAACAAAGCGCACTGATTTAATTGAAATATTCCAAAAAGACATCGATGAAAGATGGGATGAACTTGTAAAAAAAGCTAGATAAGTGTAAAACTTTTGACCATCACTATTTTTTTCCTTTTTTCATACTAATTTTTTCTACAGTCTAAAAACTATTCTTGAGTTAAATTTATATATTATTTCCCTCCGTTTAAAGCTAATCAAAATTAAAAAAAAACTGTAACAAAGAATATTTTTCAGTGGAGATAATTAATTGGATGTTGAAGGTATAAAAATAATAGAAACAGAACACGGGATGAAAATAATACTTGAAGGAGATCTTTACAAGAAAATAGCCCAAGAATGGGAAAAAGGAAACATTAAACCTTTTTATTCTTACTTAAAACAATTTATAAAAAATATTCAAGCAGATTATGCTGTTTAAATAATCCAATTGTACGGAGAATCACCATCAATAAGTTGTCCTGAAAATAATTGTAACAATTCAAATATCTCTCGAGAAGGAAAAAGTGCTTTTTGAGCATCACCAATAACATTTAATGTACAGAAGATTGTATCGTCACTATTCCATTGAATTTTTAATTGGATATCGTTATTTTGATAAATAATATGGAATTCTGGTGTTTTAACGGAATATTGATACTTTATTCCTTTTTCACGTAAAATTACCTTCAAATCCTCCTTAAATTCTCCCCAAATCGATTTGTCAGAAAATTGTATCTTAAAATAATATGAATTATTTTTGTTATTCAATAATAATTTCACGACCCTTTCTTAAACAAAATCGTCTTATCTCACTCCCAACAAGGCTTGGGTTTTCTAAAATAATCATATGACCTCCCGATAATACTTTATAGGAGAGCTTGGAAGTAGGAATAATATCAATCATCTTTGTTTTCATGTCAGAAGGAATTAATTGATCTTCATTTCCCCAAAGTAATAAAATAGGTATTTTTATCAGTGACAGCTTCTTTGAATAATCAAATCTAGGTAAAAAGTCTCTAAAGATTTGGTTATAAACATCATTTCTCACCTGAAGAGCTTCTGAAATAAAAGTTTCTATCATTTCACTATCAGCTTCTGTTCCGAATAGGATTTTGGGAGCCAATCTTTTTATTTGACCTTTAAATGGACTCCACATTTGTGTGGGAGGGAGAGCCTTTACGCCTTTTCTAAAGTTATCAGGAGCACGATGTAACCCCGAAATGAGAATTACTTTGGTAATATTAGAATTTTGAATTTCCAAGAACTTCTCAAGTATTATAGCAGTAAATAAGGAGTGAGCAGCCAAGATTATTTCCTGTTTGTTCCCTAGGAATTCCAAAAAATCTTCTAAATCCTTTATATAGTTTTTCAATTTAAATTCTTTATCTTGATCATACGAGGATTCATATCCTCTTTGACCCAAGATAACAACGTTTAAATCAGTCAAATGACGTATAAGAGAGAATAGATGATGAATTTTTCCTCCAATGGGTGATAAAATTACAAGTGTTTGATTAGAATTGTTGTAATACTCAAAATAACGAACTTTTCGTGAATTGATCTCAACCTCTTTAATTTCATATACTGGTTTGAGATCAAAAGAGGAAATTATTTTCTCACCAACTTTTCTAGAGGATTTTCCTAATGACATTAAATGTGTAGTTACGTCCTCAAAAAGTGATTGAATTTGATTTACTGGCTTTGCAAGTAATTTAGATATTATTTCGAAAACATAAATGTCAGGTTGAGCCACTTTGTTAGTTTCCAGTGATTTTATTTCTTCCTGAAATTCCAGTATCTTAATTTTTACTTCTTGTAGGTCATTCATCGAGAAAGAATAACGTGGTACCATTATATTAGGAGGATCCCCCATATATAGCTCTAAATAATGATTTTTCTTTAGTAGTGATCTATGAGATGAGATTTCTACCTTCTTTAAGTATTGAACTGGATAACTGACTATAATTAAAGGAGAGCTATCTTTTTCTGATGTTTGAACAGCAAATTCAAGCCTTTTTTTATCATAATTCAAACGAAATATACCATGTCGTTCCTGTTTGATTCTAGAATCTCCTGAAATATATTTAGCAAACCATTCTCTACTAATTCTTCTAGGCATAACTAAATACCCACATTTGAATTACAATAAAGGAATAATGCATAGAAATTCAAGATTTTCCGAACCTGTATTCTTATAACCATGTATCTCATGAGGAGGAACATAAAGGGCATCATTAGGTGATATCTCGAATTCTTGACCTGAGTCATTATATACGAGTCCTATACCACTCAATATTAGAATCTCATGTTCTTCAGGGTGGCCATGAATGCCTATTTCCCCCCCAGGTTCAATAATAAATTTTCTCATGGCAAAATGAGGCATTTGATCTTTTCTTCCCCAAATCCATTGTATGGTAGTTTTAGTGGATCCAAACATGGTGACAGGGTCTGCAATAACATTTTTCACTTTTTTTAGCTCCAATATAGCACCTCAAAAATAATTAACCTATTTATAAGATTCTAATTATAATTCATTTCTTATTAATTTTGATGACTTTTCAAGCTTTTCCTTAACCGCTTTTGGTACCCCAGTCTTTTTTAACTCATCTTTTAAAGATTCTTTAGCAATATCTGCTGCAACCCCGCTCACTGCTCTTGTACTTATATTTAAGGCTTCTTTAGCTCCTTTTTTAACAATTTTTTTTGTCATTTCTTTCATTTATAAATCAAATCCAAATATTAGATCACTTTATGATATATTCATATTGAAATCCTATTAATTTAACTTATTTTACTCATCAAGATTAATTGGGGAAATATCACAAATTCCAATAAAAATGAAATAAAAAGTATCGGTTGTTCAAACTTTTTAGATTAAATAGCCTTTAAGGATTTTTCTATTTTTTAATAGGAAACACTTTTTTAACTACTTAGTTCTTTAGAATACTTAGTTTTAAAAAATAAATAGATTTTTTCAGCTAATTTTTGATTTATTCCCTCAACTTGGCTTAATTCTTCAATTGTGGAATTTTTAATATTCTCTAAAGATTGAAAGTACTGAAGTAAAGCATTTCGCTTTTTAGGACCAATTCCAGGAATAGAATCTAATTCAGATTTTGGTTGAGATAATCGTCGTTTTATATGGTAATCTACAGCAAATCGATGAGCTTCGTCACGACATTGCTTTAAAAGTTTTAAACCTGTATTTTCAGCTGATATTTCCAGTGGTTTTTTACGGTACGGCAAAAAAATTTGTTCTTCCCTCTTTGCTAATCCTATCAAAGGAATTTCCTTACTTAATTGTTTTAAAACTCGTGAAGCTGTATTTACCTGCGGTTTTCCTCC
This sequence comes from Candidatus Hodarchaeum mangrovi, assembly GCF_975850365.1. Taxonomy (NCBI): domain Archaea; kingdom Promethearchaeati; phylum Candidatus Hodarchaeota; class Candidatus Hodarchaeia; order Candidatus Hodarchaeales; family Candidatus Hodarchaeaceae; genus Candidatus Hodarchaeum; species Candidatus Hodarchaeum mangrovi. Next base: position 28,688 of record NZ_CDLCQJ010000074.1, read on the forward strand.
ATCGACTACAATTAAATCTGGATCTTTTTTCGCGAATTTTAATCCTTTATGTTTTAACCTTCTTTCAAGAATATCTTTGATCATTGCCACATCATTTGGTTCTGAAGCAAGATTTTTAATTTTAAAACGACGATATTCACTTTTTACAGGAAGTCCACCTTCAAAAACAACCATTGATCCAACTGGAAAAGATCCTTGGAGATTGGATACATCATAAGTTTCTATTCTTAATGGTTTTTTGTTTAATTGCAATAAATCCTGAATTTGCAATAAAGCATCTTCTAGAAGAGCATCTTTTTTGTGTTCTAATTGAATATTTTCAGAAATATCATTAATAATTTGAAAAATATAAGGTTTAATAAGATCTCTATCCTTTAAATCTAAATCAAGTTTCAAATGAACACTAGTTCCTTGCCTTTTAGATAGCCAAATCTCCAAAATATCTTGATCTTCCTGAAGATCTGTATCAATTTCAATTCTCTGAGGAATAAATTCAGTATTGATATAATAATTATAGAGAAAAGATCTCAAAATCTCATTTTTCGCCAATACTTTAATTTTACCTAAATCTATGGATTCCACATTTATAATTTGATTATTTAATACCCAAATGATTAAAATAGCATAAAAATTTTGATTTTCGATTAGGATGACATAATCCTTATCCCTAGGTTCAGGGATATTAGGGTAATGATCTAAAGTAGCTTCAATACGATGAATTCTATCGCGTAACTTAGCTGCTTTTTCAAAATTTAACTCTTCAGCTAATTGAATCATTTCTTGATGAAGGTTTATAATTAAATCCTCTTTTTTACCTTTTAAGAACAATATCAATTGGTCAATGATCTTTTGATATTCCTCAAGGGAAATTTTATTTACACAAGGCGCTGTACAACGATTTATGGAATAATCTAAACAAAATCTCTTAGTTTTGAAACAATATGGTTTGTTTGCAATTGGAAAAATACTTCGTAGAGCTCTAACAGAATATCTCAACGCTTTTACATCTTTTTTCCTACTAAAATACCAATCATCTTGCTTGGTCACACTACGAACAATAAAAATTCGTGAAAACTTTTCTTCTTTATCTGGTTTGGTAATTTGGATCATAGGGTATTCTTTATCATCTTTCCAATCAAAATTAAAACGAGGATGATGAATTCGGATTAATTCCCTCTCTCGAAGAAACGCTTTTTCAATTGTTAAATGAATTTCATAATCTAATTTATCAATTTTATTAACAAGGCGATATGTTTTAGGATCAGGGATATCTTTTCGAAAATAAGAAGAAATACGCTTTTTAAGATTCGAAGCTGCTCCCACATAAATAATCTTCCCAGATATATCAAAATAAATATATACACCGGGTTGTGTGGGTAATTGGTTCAATAATATATCTGAGGCTGATGTTTTGAAGTTCAATTTTGTCATGAATTCAACTCTGAACTCTTGGCAAATATTTTCCTGCAGTTTATTTAAAAGTGAAGTTTTATCAATAATTATTTCTAAAATTATTAACAATAATTTTATTGTTTAAATTTTACATTGTTGACTATATAGGACTTAAGTATCTGCTGGAAGGTTTCAAGAATGAACAATAATAAAAATTTCATAATGTGTCCATCTATCGAGATTACAGGGAAAAAACAGACTTTGCAAACACACAAAGGGTATTTCGAGATAACTCAAAATAGAATTCAGTATAGATACGCTGATACAAAAACAGACTTCCTAATATTACATCCAAAACAAGCATATGGTACAATAAATGATCTTCCACCTTATTTTACTACAAATACAATGAATATACATTATTCAATTTGGAGAGATCTGTCAGAAATCTGTTTTTATGCGGACAATAAACCCTCAGAGGATTTATTTCTAGATTTTCTTTTTGGTTTAAAATTCCCTTTCTCGATGAAGAATTACGATTCATGGTTTAATAAGATGAGGAATTTGCCATCAAATATTTACGAGCAGCTCTATAACTCATCCGTTTCTCTTGAAGATAAAATGACTACAACTATTGAAACATTTAATGAAAATGTTTATATCCCTTTCAAACAAAGAAGTATTTCTACATTAAGTAGTAGCTCAGAAGGAAAGGAATCAAAAAGCGTTAAGGCTTTGAATTTTGTTTCCAAAGATTTTCCACAGTTTTTAGGACTTCAAAACAATCTCATCACCATTTTAAGAGATCAAGCAAGACAAACATCTGAACATCAGCAATTATCTTACAGTGTAATCAGTCCTATCTTAAGGAAAATGAGAATGCTAACGATTTTTAGAAAAAATCTTAAAATGAAGGTTCTGAAAAATCAATTATTGCTAGAAGTTGAACCTTTTCCAATTGATACCTCAGTAATATTAAGAAAAATTAATGAGGCGTTAAAATAGAAATTGTATTAAATAAAAACTTTATTTTTTATGTTTGGTATCGATAAACCTTTAGAATCTCAAATAGTTTGTCTAAATCAAGATAAGGGCTATATTTTGCTGAAAGATATGATATCCCGATTTTGGATCGAGGGAATGTTCTTTTAAACTCGTCCATTGTAAATGCAAAGTGGGAAAGAAAGTCAACTGCTTTTTCTTTGATATAGGGAGTTAATGTAAATTCGTTTTCAGAGAAATTATCTAATGTATCACACTTATTTACCACAAAATGGAAAATATATTTTTTATTCTGAGCAAATATATCAGCTTTCTTAGGATTAAGATCTAGAGAGTCAAGAAAATAATTATATGAATCCTCCATAGCATTTTTTTGAACAACAATGCTCTGCTTTGGATCTAAAATGAATAACATTCCATCAGTGGTAAATTTTCTTAAGACTTCTCTCCACATTCGACGAAGTTTATAATCCCCTGGATTATCTATCGCAACAATTCTATATTTTCGATGTGCTTCAATTGAATACCATGGATATAACTCTGAACTCCGTAAACGAATTTTTTTCTCTTCAGCATTTATATTCAAAGTCTTTTGTGCTTGTAAAGTCTTAACCTTTGACCCTTTTATTCTTTCAATTAGTGTCGTCTTTCCAACACCAGTATTTCCTAAAACAGTGACTCTGATATCTCTATCAAACAATAGTTTACCTCTTTAATTCAGTAAGGAAAAAGATTTTCCCCTCAAATACCTACTTCACAAAACTGGTTTATTTTTTCTCTTAAGTGTTTTCGTATTTAAAGTATGAAGAATTCAACATTCTTTAACTGATTACCATAAAATAGATATTAAAATATATGCTTAAATACTGTCTATTCAATACAAATATCTTAATAGATTATTATTGAGGGCCTAATCCTGCCAAAATTCAAGCTTATTTCCCCATATAAACCTCAAGGGGATCAGATCTCTGCAATAGAATTACTTACTAAAGGAATTAACTCAAATAAGAAATATCAGACCTTACTAGGAGTAACAGGTTCAGGAAAGACTTTTACGATCGCTAATGTAATTGAGCAGATTCAAAAACCTACCCTTGTTATCTCACATAATAAAACATTAGCTGCTCAGCTCTATCAAGAGTTTAAAGAATATTTCCCAAATAATGCTGTGGAATATTTTGTGTCTTTTTATGATTATTATCAACCAGAAGCTTATCTTCCTACTCCTGATAGGTATATTGAGAAGGATTTTTCTATTAATGAAGAAATAGATAAAATGCGTGCATCAACCACTCGTAGTTTACTACAAAGAGATGATGTAATCGTCGTAGCCTCAGTATCTTGCATTTATGGCCTAGGAAGACCAGAAGATTATAAATCCTTAAGCTTACATATTTCTAGAGGTATGAATCTTACAAAAAATGAAATTCTTTCAGGATTAATTGACATTTTATACGAAAGAAATGACACTGCTTTTACTCGAGGCAAGATTAGATCAAAAGGTGATATAATAGATATTTGGCCAGTTTATGAGGATAGTGCAGTCCGAATTGAATTATTTGGAGATGAAATCGATAAAATTGCTGAAATAAATCCGATAACAGGGCAGACTTTAACTGAACTAGATCGCGTTTACATATTTCCAGCAAAACATTACGTTCGACCGAAAGAAGATTTATTACGAGTGTTACCAGAAATAAGAAAAGAATTAAATGAACGAATAGAGGAATTATTAAATGAAAATAAGCAAATTGAAGCCCATCGTCTTCGACAAAGAACAAATTATGACCTAGAGCTAATAGAAGAAATTGGTCATGCACCTGGGATGGAAAATTATTCAAGATATTTTGATAATAGAACAGAAGGAGAACCACCTGGGACTTTATTTGACTTCTTTCCTAAAAATTATCTTCTAATCATTGATGAGTCACACATGACTATCCCTCAAATTGCTGGAATGAGAGAAGGCGATTATTCACGCAAAAAAAACTTGATTGATTACGGTTTTCGACTCCCATCAGCTTTCGATCATCGCCCACTGACTTTTGATGAGTTTGAAAAACGGATGGGACAAACTATTTTTGTAAGTGCAACACCTGGCCCATATGATTTGGATAAAACAAATAAAGAAGATATTATTGAACAAATTATTCGACCTACTGGGTTAGTTGACCCTGAAATAATTGTAAAAATAAAAACTAGCAATCCCATTGATGATTTAATTGCTGAAATAAAAAAAACAGTTACAAGAGGAGAACGAACATTAATTACTACTCTTACCAAAAGAATGGCAGAGAATCTTGCAGATTATTTTGATGAAATTGGTATTCGTGCACGGTATTTACATTCAGAGATCAAGACACTTGAGAGAACAGATATTTTGGCTTCCTTACGGCAAGGAGATTTTGATGTCCTTGTTGGGATTAATTTATTACGAGAAGGGCTAGATCTTCCTGAAGTATCCCTTGTTGCTATTCTAGATGCTGATAAACAAGGATTTCTTCGAAATGAAAGATCTCTGATTCAAACCATTGGAAGAGCAGCACGAAATGTGAATGGAAGAGTGATCTTTTATGCTGATACCATATCTGATTCAATGAATGATGCTATTCGAGAAACGAAACGAAGACGTAGAAAACAAATTCAATATAATGAAAAAATGGATATAGAACCGAAAACTATAATTAAGAAAATTCATACACCACTTTCTGAGATGAAAACTAATTTTACCAAGATTCAAACAGAAAAAATCTCTGCAGAGGATATACCAAAATATCTTGATGCTTTGAGGGAAGAAATGCATTTAGCGGCAAAAAATTTTGAATTTGAAAAAGCAGCAGAAATTCGTGATCTTATCTATACTCTAGAGAACCCAAAAGTAATGAAATCACCAAAAATTGTCCCAAGAAAGGAGAGTTCAGGATAAATACGAGTTTTTGTTTAGATGAAAATATTTTGTACTAATCAGAAATAAAAACTTAATTTTGAATATCCAGACCTCAATGTAACACCTAGCTAACATAGCAATGTCATTTGTTGATTAATATATTATCTGTGATATTTTAATTGAATGAGAAACATACGGATCTGTTATTCAACCATGATATCCATTATAGGGCATTTAGTTTGAAGAATATGATAATATATTTCAGAAATATATATTTTAGGCATTTATTAATAACAATTGATTATATTCTTTCAATCACTTAACCTATCAAGCTGAATAAATATTTTAGATTATAAAATGCTTTTTTTTAGTGAGATTTCATCATAATTATTTTTATAGGTTATTAAATCATTCCTATATATCCAAAAGATTGAAAAATTTATTATTTATTACTGTATATGATTCAAAAAAATTATGGAAACCTTGACTTGATTTTTGGGGGATTATACATTTCTTAAAAAATCAAATATGTTATTCTTTTAAGATCTTTAAAGTTTCCCGATAACCAGATTAAGAAGTGGATTTATTTTTCCTAAACCTTTCAAAAAGTCATTAGCAGAGAGACAACTTAAAAAAAGGTGAAAATATTAGCATGGCCCTCTTAGAACCAGTTCAACTTATTGGATTAGCCATTTTTATTGGTATTTATATATTAATTTCAACTGAAAAACTTCATAGACCCATTTCAGCACTTTTGGGAGCTGGTTTAATTTCTTTTCTTCTCATAGTGTCTGAATGGGAGTATGAGGGTCATGTAACTGAATTTCATACTATTGTAACAAAAGTAGAATGGAATACAATTATTTTTATTACTGCAATGATGATTATAACCATAATTTCAAGTCGATCAGGTCTTTTTCAATATGTAAGTATTCTTATTGTACGTTTAACTAAGGGAAGCCCCAAAACCCTACTTTTGTCTCTCTCTGTCTTAACCTTTATCATTAGTTTTGTTTTTGATGTTATCACTACCATGCTAATTATTGCACCACTTACAGTAGAAATATATAAGATTTTAGAGTTTGATTTCAGACCAATATTGACAATTGAAGCAATAACTGCTAATTTTGCCTCTATTTCATCTTTGGTTGGGAGCATCCCGAATATCGTACTTGCAGATAAAAGTGGTGAAGGATTTGTAGATTTTGTGATAATTATGGGGCCTTTGAGTATCCTTCTTTTTATAGTTGCAATTCCAATCTATTATTTTTATGCACGTTCCAAATTTGTTGCGCCCTCTGAGTATCTGGTAAAGGAAATTTTCCTTCTCGATCCCAATATCCTAGTTGAAGACAGAAGAACATTTTATGTTGCTATTGTAGGTCTAATTTTATTGGTATCAGGCTTCATTTTTGGTAGTACATTTAATCTAAGAGCTGCAGAAATTGCTTTATTGATTGCAGCAGGATTATTACTATTTTCAGGTATGCATCCAAAGGAAATTTTTCGTGATGTGGAATGGATTTCAATTTATTTTATAATGGGATTATTTATTCTTGTAGGTTCTATAGAGATCCTTGGTATCCTTGAACTTCTTGGAGAAATCCTTACTCCTTTTCTAGAATTGGAGTTATTCTTTTCAATACCATTTATTTCTTTTGGAATAGGAATAATTTCTGCTGTTGTTGATAACATACCAATTTCAGCAGCACTTGCTCCTGTATTTGCTGATCTTCAAGCTGCTGGCGTTGTTGATCCTATACATTGGTGGGCACTTGTTATAGCAGTAAATCTTGGAGGCTATATCTTGCCAATTGGTAGTCCAGCTAACATTTTAGCAATTAATCTATCTAATAGAGAAGGATCTCCAATCACATTTCTAGAATTTTTAAAATTAGGTGCTGTATTAGGGTTTCTCCACTTATTAATAGGAACAATTTATTTAATTCTTCTTTCTCCTTTTATCTAATAGTAAGAAAAGTAATAATAGAAAAAATTTTTTTTAAAAAAAAATTAAAAGAATATTATTTACCAGAGAATTGTTTTTACCACCACCTAAGTCTATATAAATCCATAAAATATACAAAAAAATCAAACTTACATGAAATTGTATAAGCTTTACAGATGGTGTAATCATTGAATAATGAGAATAATAACTTTGATGATGAGAAAAAATCCTCAGAATCAGATAAACCATTCGAAGAAGTACAAGATGCCATCCAAAAGATGAAAAAAGAAATTCAAAATGAATTGAATAAAATGAAAGAGGAAATTCGGGATATAAAATATGATATTAATCAAGATTCTTCAAAATATTCAAAACCACCACGAACTCAAAGAAAGACTCTACGTCGAGACTGGGAAGAGACAGGAAATCGCTTTGGAGAATCAATCCAATATTATATCGGAAGCTTACTAGAATCAGTTGGTGAGTCACTGGGGGACGCTATTGACAAATCTGTCGGATCACTATTTCACGAATCATCCTCTAGAAAACATAGGAGAACCAAGAGAAAAGAAGAAAGCATTAAAGAGGAAGAATTTGAAGAATTTTTTGACAAAGGCTCTGCAATTATGACTGCACTCTCTGATTCAACACGATTGAGAATGCTTAAGGAACTTGAAAGGGAACCTCTAAGACAATCTGACTTAGCGGATCGAACTGGAACAAAAGGAGGGAATTTTAAGCATCATATCAGTATTTTAATTGACCAAGGCCTTGTAAGACAAGAAGGAGTTCGTGAACGTTATCTATTAACCTTTGCTGGTCGTGAGGCCTTAAAATTAGTTGAATTCCTCTTTATTCGGGGAAAAAGACGTCTTCAAGTTCCAGTAATAATTAATGATGAGGAGGAGGAGTAAGGATGCCTTTCATCCTTGGAAATAGAATCTATGAATACTTAGGATTGCCAGAAATTATAAATACATCATCATATAAAATTCTAATTTCAAGCAAATCAAACATCGTTGAATTAACAACAGAATCAGAATTAAATGGTATTATAGTACTGGGATCAGTTGAAGTTATTGTTGATACTTTGATTCATACGAAAAATTATGGATCAGTTGGGGATACAATTCAATTTAGGGGAACAAATTTAGTGATTCTAGGTCTCAATATTGCTCAGCTAGGTTCAAAGCTTCAAGAAATTTCCAGTTTTGACAAATCTTATGAAGATTCCATGATTAAGGCAAAGGATATGATCAAAAAAATTAACAAAACTATTGAGGATCCGGAAACTCGGATCAGCTTTGGAAAAGAAGACGATGAAAAAATTAGACATTTTATCTTTGGGAGACGTAATTTCCTTTTAATAGGTTCAGATTCAAAACTTGTCCTAATACATCGAAAACAGGTGTCAGTAAAAGAAGGTGAATCGAAACTTATTCAGATCGACCCTGAAACAGGCATTCTCATCGCAAATTATGATAAAGTAATTAATATTGGTGGAGGGAAAAAAGATAGATATTCTTTCCTAGGAAAATTGGGAGTAAATATTGCTGCTTCGGTTCTAGATGAAGTGCTGTGGGATTAAAACCTTAAAATTTTTTTTTAACCTCTCTTCTTAAATGAAAAAATTTACTAAAAGATAAAAGGGATTTTTAAACTAGTCATTCCTACTTTCTATCAACAGAGGTGGATAAATTATTTGGATTATTCTAAGCTTATTGATCCAGAAATATTAAACGTACCCCTGTCAGGTATAAGATTAGTTAATTCTTGGCCAACGAAAACCCCAAAATCTGATCTGATCTATCTAAACATCGGACAACCTGATCTTCCTACTCCTGAATTTATAAAGGACATATCAAAGGAAGCTATTTCAGAGAATTTTACTAGATATACACATATAATGGGAGAAGAAGAACTCAGATCAGAGATATGTCGATATTTAGCAGAATATGATAACCTAAAATACTCTCCCGAACAGATATTAGTAACAAGTGGAGGACAAAGTGCTTTATTTGCTACAATCTTCACTTTATTATCACAAAATGAAAATATCGTCGTACCATTTCCTTGTTATCCTCCATATATTAATATAATCCGTTATAAAAGAGCCAATATTCTACCAATTAAAACAGAGTTTCGGAACAAGTTTGAAATCCCTCTAGACAAGTTAGAATCCATTTTAGAGAGCCATCAAGTTAAAGCAATACTACTTGTCAGTCCTGGAAATCCAACTGGAGCGCTTTATACGGAAAAAACTTTAGAAAGTATTGCTAAGTTATCAGAAAAATATAATTTTCTTATTTTTAGTGATGAGATCTACAATCGAATAACCTTCCTTTCTAAATCATGTAAATCTCCAGCATATTTTGCTCCAAAAAGAACTATCATCATCCAAAGCTTCAGTAAGATGCTTTCAATGACAGGATATCGAATAGGTTTCATAGCTGCACCAGAATCTTTAATTAACATCATTAAAATAGTACATCATACAATGAATATTTGTGCTAATTCTATTGCACAATATACTCTAGCTCATGCCCTTAGAATGAAATCTGAATTAAAAAACGCAATTGATTATCTTAGATCAACCTATGAGGAAAGGGGAAAATTGTGCTTTCAGTTATTAAATGAATCTTCATTTTTTAACGTGATTAATCCTCAAGGAGCTTTTTATCTTTTCCCTCAGTCAGAGAGAGTCAATATGTTTGAACTAGCGAAATTTGCAAAATATAATTATGGTATTTTGACTGTTCCAGGAATATTTTTCGCTAGTCCAACCTCTAATGAATACCTAGATTATCTTCGAATCTCTTTTACATTAGAGAATATTCTTTTAGAAAGAGGAATTAAACGACTTTGTAAGGCGTTTGAAGATTTTATCTCTAAAAAAACCTAATGAGTAGTGAAAATGAGTCCTATAAAGAAGTGTACTATTTGTGGAGAAGAATTTTATGCAAGCTATAAAGGTAAATATTATTGTGTAGTACATTTAGAAATGAAGTTGAATAAGATAAAAAAAGAGGAAGTTAATGAGAAAAAAAAGAAATAATTCTATCTTAATTTCTTTTCTATTGAATAAGAAAGGATAAAATGATTTTAACTAACATTCAAAAAGAAAGTTTCTTAAGAAAGCATTTCATATTAAATTTATCAACTAGTTTAAAACGGGAGTAAAACATATAATGTCTTCAAATACTGATGATATCCTCTTTGAAATTCCTCATTTTTCGCAATATAAAATTGTTGTTGCAGGAGACCCGTTAGTAGGAAAAACTCAACTTGTATCAGTCTTTACTAAACGAGATTTTGAACATAAACCTACCGCTGGTGCAGATATATCATTTATAAAATTACGTAGCTCTGGAGACAGCGATAGCACTACAACTGCTATATTTTGGGATCTTTCAGGACAACAGGCATTTAACAAAGTTAGACCCTTATTCTATGAAGGTGCACATGCAATAGTTTATGTTTTTGACGTTACACGAGAAGATACAGTCCTTTCCTTGCCAAGTTGGGTAAAGGAGGCAAAGAAAATCCTTCCTAATAGCCCAGCTATCTTAATTGGGAATAAAATTGATTTGAAATACCATAGAGTTGTCAGTGATGATATAGGCTTGAAATTTGCCGATAAACTCCATGCACCCTACTTTTCTACTTCAGCAGTAACAAGCGAAGGCGTTATTACAGCCTTTGCCTCTGCAATAAGACGAGCAGTTTATTATCGTGACTCAATTACATCTTGAAATTTGCTCTAATATCAAATGAATCTTGGGAATTTAGGATTGCTGAAAGTCTAGTGTTTATATCATGTAACTTATTTGAGCTTAAGAGATCGATGTAATATATCAAATATTGAGCTTTGGTCTTCACTAGCTTCCAATTTGTAGGATATGGATCACAAATTATTCCATTTCGTGCAAATTCCCTTACAATAATACTGATTTTGGCTATAAGTTGTGGATAATTAGTAAGATTAGCTCCTTTAATTGTTGATGTTATTAAAGTTGGATAAGTTCTTTGATAAGCCATGATCTTTGCTAATCCTATGGTTAATGGTATTGAAATATGGTATATTTCTTTTTCATTCCGAAAATTTCGTATTTGAGATTCTTTATTAAAATCTAAAGCTGTTAAATAGTGAATCAAGAGCTGAGAAAAATCCCGATTGTAATAGGGTTTAATTATTATTGAACCAAAAGATTCTATCTCAAAGCTCCATCCGAAGAGGACACTTGCTCCCCCTGGATATAAAAATGTTCCTTCCATTTTATCTCCAAGTTTTTCTTTAATTAAATCAATTTTTTCTTGATTTAGATGGTTTCCATTTGAATAATTTACAATACTTTCTGCTAAAATTAGATATCTGTTTAACACTTCCTTTAATATCTTTTTTTTATATTCAGGAAAGAGTAAAAATGATGGATTTGTCATTATAGGAAGCTCAACCCTCTAATCAATGGAAAACAGATTCATCTACTTTAATATCTTGAAATTCCTCCAGCTTTAAACCCAATCTCCGGAATTTAGCTTCTGTGGTAAATAAGTACTAGTCATAAAACGCCAATTTTTTCCAGCCAATGCCTGAATTTCCGCTTTCATTCCTGTATCCTTCATAATTCTAATTTGTTTATCCCATTCTGGTCTTGATTTTACAAAATCCTCTTGAAGTAAATCATCAGCACGCTTTATGTCATTCTCAGTCATTTTTATTAATACTGACCTAGGTATTTGATATTCCTTGATGTCAGATGGTAAGAGACCTAACCATTTAATCTCTGGTACAGCTAATTCAACACTTTCAAAGCTAAGTGCCTTACTTCCTATTGAATAAACCCTTAAAATATCTAATCCATAGGGGTCAGCGTCTAAAAAACCAAGAATTGGAATAGAAAGATCTTCATGAATTCTTTTTATAAACATTCTTGTGGCCATATCAGGTTGTCCAGATGCAGTCACTAGAATACATGGAAGATAGTTAAAGAATTTTTCTTCTGCTAAGTCCTGAAAAACCGCATCCTTTTCTATAACAAGCAAAAATTCTGCATCACTTTCAAAGTTTTCAACTTGATCCAACATTGGAGTTATAGCATGTCCTCCCAAACCCTGTGTACAGTCGATTAAATCTCCCCCTTCTGTGAAAGATAACCTTCCAATTACTTTACCCTTCGCAGAAGCTATAACGTTAATCGAAGGCCTTGAAACTCTTATCAAAGCAGTCAAATCTTCAAGAAGGCCATCAGATACTCGTTGATTACCGAAGAGATTGACATCACGGTAGAATAAATGGCGTTTTGTTGCATGTTTTCCAGTTTCTAAAATCTCACTAATATATCTCATTAATCCAGTTAATTGAACAACACTCTGAACACTACTTAAATGCCTAAATTGTCTATCAACAACATGACTACCTAACAACACCAATTTTGAAACATCATCATAACCTACATTATCTGAGCTTCTTGAAGGAATCTTGAAAGCTGCAGTTTTAGGATCAGTAGCGATTTCCTCTAAAAACATTCTAGCTACCCTTTGTACACGTCTTCGTGATTCCTCAGGTTTAACATTATCTACCTGCAGAATTGAATATGGTAAATCATAGAATTGCTTGTCCAATCCTTTTCGCAAATCTCGAACTTTTGTCAAATCAACAAGGCGTCTGATACGGATAATTAATTCTTCATCTTTCCACTTAGCATCCCATATATCATTAAAATTTTCTTTAGATAGCTCTAGTAATCTTTTATCTTTTTTAGAACCAAAAAATAATTTTAAAGGCTGATTTTTTAGATTGAGGTCACTCTTTATACTTTTACCCAAATTAGATAAATTCATGCTATTATCTATTGTTTTAGAATAAACTTTGTTTGTGAATGCATAATCCTCTATTATCACTTTTTTGGTATATTTCTCACTCATTTTAACCGCATCATAAATAATTTATTCATTTCTACTATCCATATAAGATTCTATACGACCCAACACTTCTTTTTTTCTTCTAAGACGTACACGTGATTTAATTTGTTTTATTTTATTAGCTGAAAGTCCATATACGGTTTTAAGATCTTCTTCAGGCCAATATAAAAAGTCGATTATTCTAGACACTCCTTTTTTGACCAATTCCTCAGCAACAGGTATCGGAAGATTTGCTAATCTAACAACTGGATTTTCTAAATCACGAAGACAAGCATTAATTAATTTTGAAGGAATTATATCCTCTGGAATAAAATTATTTCTTTTGAGATGAAAATATAAATCTTCAATATTATCGATGCCCATTTCTTTGAAAACTTCAATGTATTCTTCTGGAATTCGTACTAAATTCTCTATTGGTGTCCCTAAATTCTTCTTTCTTTTCATTGCTCCAAGATCAATTTTTCTTAAACGAGAAACTTCATACCGCTTAATTTCTAATAAATCTGCTAATTCATCCTTATTCCAAAATAGAAATTCGATAGTTGATGTAATCCCAGCATTGAATAGAAGGGGAATTTTTTGAGGAGAAGTTTCTTGAATATTAGGTAAAATTGCCACAGGTTTTTCAAGCACTCGTTTAATACTTTCAACTGAATTTAAAAGGGATTTTGGAACCTGTTCTAACTCAAGGCGAAAATAAAGATCAATTACATCATTAATTCCGAGCTTTTGAATCTGTTCCAGTTGATTTGAGGTGAAAGCACGTAAAGAAGATAATTTTACTCTGAATTCAGATTCGCTTTTTTTATGAGTAATTATACTAACGAGATTCAAACTATCTCTGGCTCTATTATATTCTTCTTCGCTAATATTCATTGGATTTTCAAGTTGAGAAAATTCAGTTTGTATAAATTGAAATACAGAGGTTATTCCATTAAAAGCTAGTGGAATAACATACTGAGAAGGTAGTAACGAATAGTAAGCTAGTGAGGAATTGAGTGCGTCTTTTAAATTAGCTAGTCGAGACTTTAGTTGATCAGATAATGCTAAATTTTCGATCTCAACAAAAACAAGATCCTCTAGTACTTTTATACCTAGTTTATTCAATTCCTCAAAATCAACATATCCAGATTCTATATATCGATCTAATGGTGTGGCATATTCCATTATATCACTACTAGATTGAATATCAAATCCCATTTTCAATTTCCTAATTTTTTCCTTATCCTGCCCCAATATTTTGGCTAAAGTATATGAAGGAAGGAAAAACCAATCGCTCATAGTGTTGATACCTTGATTGGAGAGTTTTCGTAACTCAGCTAGTGATAAACTTTCTGAAAGTCTATTAATTGGACTTTCGAGAAGAGAAAACAATTCTTTATGATTTTCAAGCTTAAATTCTTTACTATCATGTAAAAGGATTTCTTGAACCGATGTAATTCCTTGGTTTTCCAAGTTTTTAATATCAGATTCGGATAAAAGAGAAGATAGTGTTTCTAGAGGAATCATCTCTTCTTCTAAGCATTTTAATATTTCAGCCATTGATAAACTTGAGAGAAATGCTCTGATCTTTGGAAGAGAGGTTGAAAGTTTTTCAGCAAGTTCTTTAGGATCAGTTAAGAAAAATTGATTTACTCGCAATATTGAATGTTCCCGTAATAAAGGAAGCCATTCGCTTGGAAGTTTTGGGAAAAAACAAACTGGAATTTGTGTGAATTGATAGAGGATGGAAAAATCAATATCCTCTAGTTCATGTAAAAATTGATTTGGATTCGTTTCTAAAATCTCTTCTAATTTTTCATCTGTAGTAACATAAACATCTCGTAAAGTAAGGATTCGCTTCTGTTTTAACTTCTTAACCTCTTCTGAATCAGGAGCAAGAGTCAAAGATAAAGGTAAGGAGATTAAAATGAGTAACTTCTCCCAGCTCTCTTGGGGTACTTTTATTTTCCGATCTCCCTTCTTTGATATATATAAATCATCACTAGAATGATTCAAAAGTTCATAAAGGGTACTAATCTTTTCTTGTTTGAGTCTATCTTGATAGACAGTAGGCAAATCAATTTTCGAAAG
This sequence comes from Candidatus Hodarchaeum mangrovi, assembly GCF_975850365.1. Lineage (NCBI taxonomy): Archaea > Promethearchaeati > Candidatus Hodarchaeota > Candidatus Hodarchaeia > Candidatus Hodarchaeales > Candidatus Hodarchaeaceae > Candidatus Hodarchaeum > Candidatus Hodarchaeum mangrovi. Next base: position 43,912 of record NZ_CDLCQJ010000074.1, read on the forward strand.
AGGAATTCGTTTCAAAAGATTCAGAATTTCGTCTATGTTATAGGATTCTTGGATTACCTTAATCTTATCTGAGGGAATTTTAGTTTTCTTCTCTAATTCTTCTGGTGACGCCATAAGAAGATCTAAGATTGTTTCGATTTTATTGCCTCTTAACGTTCCAGATTCATCACCCAGAATTATCGGACTAATTTCTATAGGCATATCGAGCGTGGTTCTAATTTCTTGGATCTCCTCCCATTCAATATCACTTTGCTCAATAGATTTGGGGGTAGCTACATAATAAAGATCACCTAAACTTTCGATACCAATCCGTGCAAGCTTTTTAATCATTCTTTTGTTAATTAATGAGATTTTTGTAAGGGGAATCATCTTTTCTTCCTTCAATGATTCGATGTTTGAATAATTCAAGCTTTCTTTCATCTCTTTAACTCGATTGGTCTCCAATTCTAATGAATTGATAAGCTTCTCATCTGTTGTTGTCAAAAAGTCATAAAGTGTAAAAATTCCTTCATCGGCCAAGTTTTTTAGATTTTCATGAGAAAGACCTTCCAGGATCGATATAGAAGTATCAGTTGACTCTTTAATCTTAATAAGGTTTATTCTCTGTCTTAAATTTGCAACATTCTCTGGAGGAGTTTCTAAAACCTCTGAGAGTTCTTCTTCTGAGGTTATTAATAAACGAAGAAGGGTGTCTATTTTCTTTTTTATTAATATCCTAATATATTTATCAGCAATAATACCACTTATGAATGAGACTGGAAGGTCTAATGCTTTGATCGCCTTCTCAACGTATCCCCAATCAAGATCATCATCTTCATCTATCATATCCTCAGAAGCACTGAAATAAAGATCTTCTACCGTTTCTATTCCATAACCAATTAATGTTGTGATTGTTTTACGATTATAGCCAGCAATGATTTCAAGAGGCATGCCTTGTTCTTTAATAGCAATTGCCTGTTTAAGTTCTTTTACTTTCTCTAATGAAATTTTCAGAATTGATTTTAGCTCCTCCTCATTCCAATATATTAGCTTTATAATTTGATCGATTCCATTTTCTGCAAGTCTTTCCAAGCCATCATGGGATATACGAACACTTGATTTAGCTCCACTACTGCTCTGAAGCTGAAGCATTGCCACAGGTGTCTCTAGAATTCGTTGATAACGCTCAACTTTTTTCCATTTCACTCCCATAACTCCAAAAACTTCACGTCTGGCACAAAAATATAGATCTTCAACTGTTTCAAATCCTTTAGAGATTAAAATTTTAATTTCATTGTCATCAAAAACTCCTAGGCTTATGAGTGGCATACCATTTGAGAAGGAAACAAATTCCTTTAACAATTCATCAATAAAAGTCTGATCCCTACCAACAATTTCAGCTAAATCTTTTCTAGACCATGATAAAAGATCAATAAAAGTATAAATTCCGTTAGAATAGAATGAACTAATCCATTTAGATTTAATTTGAGAAATTAAAGATATTGGGGTTCTAAAGATTTTATATAACCTGTCTTTCTCTTCTATAGTTAACCCAGTAGAAGGCTGATCACTATAAGGTAATGAATAATAAATTTCTTGAAGCGATAGATTTTCATCAGTTAATTGCTGCAATTTAAACTTCTGTAGAATTGTTGATATGGCAGAAACAGGGATTGCTTTAACATTAACACTTTCTCTAATTCTTTCTAAGGTTAATGTATTCTTAATTTTGTTAATATGCTTATAAGGAATACCAGTTTTATAATGTAATTCAGAATCATGCCATATTAAGAAATCTAATATTCTAGAGATTCCAACATGATGAAAAATGAAGTAAAAACGGTTTGGGATAGATAGAAAACAAATTGGAAGATTCAGAGCATTTAAAATATTTTGGATTTTTTCATTTAACCTTACAGGTTTAATTTTCTCATCATTAACAACAGATTGTAGTTCCTCAAGACAATAAATATTATTCTTTTCAAGCTCAGAGAGTTCTTCCGATGATAAAAAAGGTATTGGAGATCCATAAACTCGTTTAATACTTTCTAGTACTAGAGGGTTAAGATTCTTAAATTTTAAGAGCTTTTTAGAAGGATATTTAATAAAATCAAAGACTGTTTGAATTCCAATTAATCTTAGAGCATTCTCAAGCTGTGGATCCAACCAATAAGCATTCTTAGTTGGAAAGAATTCTGCACTTTGTTCGATTTCGACCAATAGTTCATCCTGTTTCTGAGATACAAGTTTATCCACTAAACCTCTCACAATTAATAAGTCTTTTTCGTTTGCTAAAAGAAAATCAATGAGTCCTTTAACCTGGATCCTTTCTAAATCGGATTTCATAGAGATTTGAATATTAGTATACTTAAGTAAGAGTTCTTCAGTGTTTAATTCCTGAATGCTATCAGCTATCAACCTTTTAGATTGAAAAATTAGATTTTCTGCTAATTCTTGAATTTCTGCAAGTTTTTCAGAAGGAGTTTGTAAAAATTCACTAATTTTGGAAATATTCCTCCCTCTAAGGCGGGGAGTAACACGATAATCCATCCATTCAAACGTTGCTGCTCCTATTACCTTGTTTTCATCAATATAACCCTGTTCGATTCCTTCCCGAATATTTTGTTTAATCCCTTCAAGAAGTTGAATTGAGAGGTTTGGCACATTACTTAGTTTTTCAGGAAATGTCATTAGATATTCGAAAATATTTGTAATTTTAAAAGATCTCAGTCCTTTATCAATATCTGGAGTAATCCAAGAAATTTTATTCAGATCAATGGAATCAACGGGAAAATCAACCAAAATAAGCGTTATTGCTTTTAATTTTAACTCATATATTAATTTCTCCTGGAAGAATTCTACCAAACGAAGTTGGGAAATGGGAGTAACAAAAAAATCTAATGTTGAGACAATCCATCGTTTATTTAAAGCACGATGAATCCTAGGAGCTTCCTTATATTTTCCATAATCATTTTCGATGATTTTACTAAAAACTTCAAAATCTCGCATTGCAGGAGCTAGTTTAGATCGTTCTTCACTGGTAACTGTCCTTCTCTTTATAGTTAAAATTTCATTTTCACTAAAACCAGTTATCTTGCTTAATTCAGCACTTGAAGCCTTTAAAAATTGATATATTGTCTGAATATTATTTTCTACAAGCATGGCATAAGTTTCAGGAAGTAACCATTCACCTATATTGGAAATAAATGGGCTAGGAGGATATGACCTACGAATATGACGAGGAACAGCTGACGCAAGAGCTTTTTCAAGCTTACAAGTTTCTTCAGAGGAATTGAGTAAAAAAGGAGTGGGTGTTCCCTCTAAAATATGAGCGAGGTTGATAATAACTTTAGGAGCTGCACTTTCAAATCGTGATTGCCTTTGTTTCTCTCTTCTCTCTCTTTCCGCCCGTCCAAGATGGTGACTTAACTCTCTTGCGAGTTTCTTTAGAACACGCATAATTTCCTCTCTAAGCTCATCTACATCTGCAATATACTCCTTACTTGTTTCAGGAAAAGGTATTTTAGAAGAAACAACAGAAACTACAATCGCTATTGGTGATTTTGATATATTGATCTTATAATTCTTCCAGTTCATCTTCTGAACACATTTCGTTATAATATCATTACCAGCCCCAAATAATAAAGGGATTCGATTCGCAAATCGATAAATTCGTGGATTCCCTGATTTTGAAGATTCGTCTTTTGACAGAATGGTTCCACCATAAGCAAGTGCAGATTCAATTATAAATGGGTGACCAGAATAGGCGGAAACGTCTCCTGTAGCTGAACGGACGAACTGAGGAGACAGTTCTTTCTCAATACCCTTTGATAGGAGTTCTGAACCTAGTGGTGATAAGGAATCTCCACTTGGTCTCCTAAATGGAAAATAATTTTGTTTTCTTCGCCTTTTAGGATCTGAATCAGGTATAACAAATCCTTCATGGACAATTCGTCTGATATCACTTGTAGAAAGTTCATTAGGAGAAAGATCATGAGATACCTTAATGAAGTCTAAAAATTCTTTTGCAGTTTTTTCGCCAATCCCTTGAAAATGATCCTGAAGAAAATCGACCATAGTTGAACTAGTAGTTACCGCGAGCTCCCGTTTAAATTGAGTGATGTCAGTACCCCAAGGATGAACCTTAGCGAGCTGTGGATATGGAGGCATTTCTTCAACAACTCTTTCAAGAATTTCAGGGGTATCTGAATCAGGATATGTTATATAGAAACTAGCATAAGGTGTAATCAGAGATAGTTGAGAGAAATATTCACGAATCCACCGAGAAGCTAAATTCCATGACCCAGTGAATGTAACTGTTACCTCTGTTCCTGAACCAATGATCGCTTCCGTAGTAGTCTGAGGGATTTCTCGTTTATTTATAATAATTGGTTCATTTTCAGCAAGATTAATCATCAACTCGTGATAACTTGTAAAATCTTCATTTAAATGCTTCGATTTAATAATTAGAGGTAGATCAACTGAAGACATGGCATTTAAAAGAACCATTTTAGCACCCAAACCAAATCGCCCACGAGATTGGCGAGAACCATAATTACTGCCAGTCAAGACTCTACCAAAAAGAGGAGGGATAAATTCGCTTTCAATACCACTCCCATTATCTCGTACGCTTAATCTTAGAAAATCTATTTTCTCTGATGACTCAAAAGTTTTTATATTCAGAAGCTTAGCGATTTCTTCCTTCATTAATCGTTGAATCACAATATGGAGTTCAGGTAAATGACCAACACGTTCAGCTGCATCTAAACCATTTTCCACAAGCTCACGAACACTTGTAAAGACAACTCGCATTGTGTTATCAAAGCCTGCGATTGCCTTATTATCTTGGAAAAAATCAGCTGCTGACCTTTTAACTACTTTCTCTCTTGTAACAGGCTCTTCTTTAGCCTTAGCAGCCTTACCCATGATATTACCACCTAATTTTATTCAGAAATCTCTTCATTTGATAAAATCGCGACCGAGGAAATTGTTATTCCTTCATCAAGTTTCATTAAAGTGACACCCGAAGTTGCACGACCTATGACTCTAATTCCAGTAATTGGAATCTGTATAAGCTTTCCATCACTTGCCACCATTAGTACATCATCAGTATCAGCAACAGCTTTTACTGCAATTACATTACCATTTCTGCGTGTAGTTCGAATATTTATAACACCCTTTCCATTTCTTCGAGTATGTCGATACTTATCAAATTCGGATTTCTTTCCATATCCATTTTCACATACGGTCAATAACGTTTTATTCTCATCTACAATTGCCAAATCTACTACAGTATCATTTGCCTTTGTATTTAATTGAATTCCACGTACACCAATACTACTACGTCCAACTGCGCGTACTTCATTTTCTGAAAAGCGAATTGCCTTTCCATTAGAAGTTGCCAGAATGATATCTTTTTTACCATCAGTTATTTTTACACCAACAATTTTATCACTATCTTTTAGCTGAATCGCAATAATTCCCGTTGATCGAATATTAGCATAATCACTCAACGGAGTTTTTTTAATCATTCCATATTGAGTTGCTAGTATTAGGTATCGTTCTTCTTCAAAATCAGAAATTGGAATCATGGCCTCAATCTCGTCCTCAGGATCTAATTTAAGGAGATTTACTATATTTACTCCTTTCGTGACTCTTTGTTTTGATCGGGGGATTTCATACCCTTTAACACGATAGACTTTTCCTTTTTCTGTAAAGAAAAGTACCGTATCATGTGTAGAAGAGATGATCATCTCTTTAAGGAAATCATCCTTTCCAATTTCCATGGATTTAATACCTTTACCGCCCCTTTGTTGGACATTGTATGCCTCTGCTGAAATAGATTTAATATACAAATTATTTGTTAAGGTAATGACGATATCCTCTTTTGATATAAAATCTTCTTCTGCTTTACCACTCCAATCTTCAAATCCTTGAGAACTGTCATCTACGATTTCAGTTCGACGTTTATCACCAAATTTTTTCTTAATTTCCTCTAATTCATCAACCATTATCTCAAATTGACGCCTTTCTTTAGCTAGAATATCTTTGTAATCATCAATACTGTGTAATATTTTGTTATATTCTTCAATAATTTTTTGACGGTCAAACCTTGTTAAACTTCTTAAGGGAAGTGAGAGAATATCTTTCACTTGAATTTCACTGAATGAAAATTGATCCATTAACAAAATTTGGGCATCTGCTGCCGTTTCTGATTTTCTTATTATCGCAATCACTTCATCCAAGTTTTCAACAACGATTCGCCGACCTTCTAAAATATGCCTACGTTCCTCAGCTTTTCTCAGTTCATATTGGGTTCTTTTAAGTATTATTTCATGTCGATGTTTAATAAAATGGCTAATTAATTGTTTTAAATTAAGCAATTTTGGTCTTAAACGAATCTCATCGCCAACAGGTACATCGATCAAAACCATATTTCTTATCGTGTAAGAATTTTGCATCGGGGTATATTTGAAGAGTCGATTAAGAACAATATCTAAATTTGCTGATTTTTTCAAGTTGATGATAATTCTTGTACCCCTAATAATGTTAGATTCGTTTTTAACACTCCCAATCTCAGGAAGTTTACCTGATTCTTTCATATTTTCAATAATATCAACAAGACCTTTATGTTCGATTGTATCCTGTCTTTTTACTAAATAGGGAACCTCTGTAACGATAATCCGGGTTATATTCTTTTTTTCCTCAACTTCATATTTTGCTCTTAAAATTAAACTCCCACTTCCCCTATGATAAGCCCTTTTTATCCCTGAAGTTCCAAAAATAACTCCTCCCATTGGAAAATCTGGCCCAGGAATTATTTTGATTAATTCGTCAACTGTTATCTCTGGATTTCTTATCGTGGCAATAACCCCATCTAAGATCTCAGAAAGATTATGGGGTGGCATTGAGGTAGCCATACCAACAGCAATTCCCATTACTCCATTAATTAATAAATTAGGAATTCGAGTAGGAAGAATAACGGGTTCTTTATCTAATCCATCGAAATTATCAACGAATGTAACAGTTTCCTTGTCAATATCATGAAGCATTTCATCTGTTATCCGATGCATTCTCGCTTCTGTATATCTTTGAGCAGCTGGAGGTTGACCATCCATGCTACCAAAATTTCCTTGACCCTGAATCAACGGATAGCGTAGTGTAAAATCCTGTGCCATGCGTACTAAAGCATCATAGACTGCTGTTTCTCCATGAGGATGATATTTTGCATTTGTTTCTCCTATAGTTCGAGCACATTTTCTTAATGGCTTATTATGAGTTAATCCTAGATTATACATAGCCCATAAAATTCGCCTATGAACTGGTTTGAGTCCATCACGAACATGAGGAAGAGCTCGACTTGTGATAACAGACATAGAGTATTCTAAGTAACTCTTTGACATAGTTTTTTCAATGGGAGTTGAAATTATATTACTACTCATAGTTAACCATCTTATAGAGACTAAATATCTAAATTCATAACCTCTAAGGCGTGTGTTTGGATGAATTTCCTCCTAGGCTTCACTTCTTCACCCATTAAGGTGACAAACATCTTTTCGGCCTCAATAATATTTTCCCGACTAAGTTGTAGAAGGGTTCGATTTGCTGGATCCATAACCGTTTCTCTGAGTTGAATTGGATTCATTTCACCCAATCCCTTGAATCTACTTATTTCCACATTTCCTCCCCATTCTCTTATCGTTTCATCTTTTTCTTTTTCTGATAAAACATAAACCTCTTTATTCCCTTTTTTAATTCGATAAAGAGGAGGTTGAGCTATATACAAATATCCTTCATCAATTAGTTCGGGCATATAACGGAAGAAGAATGTTAAAAGTAAACAGACTATATGGTGTCCATCTATATCAGCATCCATTAATAGAATTATTTTATGATAACGAACCTTATCCAAAATGAAGTTTTCACGATATCCACCACCAATAGCTCGAATTATTTCCAGTATTTCTTTATTTCTCATCGCTTTTTCAAGTCTAGCTTTCTCTACATTTATGACTTTTCCCCGTAAAGGAAGGATCGCTTGAAATTCGCTAAATCGACCTTCAATCGCACTACCACCTGCAGAATCACCCTCTACTAAAAATAATTCCCTTTGTTCAGGTTGGGAAGCAGTGCAATCTACTAATTTTCCCGTTCCCTTTGACTGAGTCTTTTTTACTGCATCTCTAATCTGTCGGAATTTCATTCGGATTGTAGCGGTGGTTTCGAACTTCTCCATCATAGCTTTTGCGCTTATAGGATGCTCTTCAAGGAATTTCAAAATATTTTCATATGTACAACTCTCTACTATCCCCCGAACCTCACTATTTCCTAATTTGCTTTTTGTTTGTCCTTCAAATTGAGGATTCATTACTTTTACCGAAACTACTGCAACCAGTCCCTCTCTTGCGTCATTACCGGTAAAAACTGACCTTTTTTCTCTCAAACCTTTTCTAAGATGAGAATTCTTGATTAATTGATCGTTTTTTAAGGCATAGGCATTAATTGCTCTTGTCAATCCAGATTTAAACCCTGACAGATGTGTTCCACCGTGTCTAGTATTGATATTGTTGGTAAAAGTATGAATCAAATCACGTTCTGATCGATCATACGCTAAAGAAACCTCCACCTGTGTTGTATCTATTGTTTCATCAAAATATGGGATATCTTCGTGAACCACATTTGAAACAAGCTGCTCGACATACGCACGAATACCACCTTCAAAATGATATCTCCATTCATTTGAGCTAGGATTATCTTCTGAATAATCTGATCTGTTTTGTTCTTTTTCTTCATCTAAATTTACTAGAATATCTGGAAAACCATTTTTTTTCCGATTATCAATTAAAATGATTGTTAAACCCTTATTTAAAAAAGCTAATTCACGAAGACGGCTTTTTATTGTTTCTAAGCTAAAACTTCCAGTTTCAAAGATTTCTGGGTCAGGAATAAATGTTATTTGAGTCCCCGTTTTATATTCCCAGTCTTCTTTAACTTCAATCAATCCATGTGAGATTGTTTCCCCACGAACATACTCTTGCATTAGAATTTTATTGTTTCTCTTAACCTTTACCTGCATCCAACTCGATAAGGCATTTACAACTGCAATACCGACTCCATGTAGTCCACCACTTACTTTATACGAAGAATGATCAAATTTTCCTCCCGAATGTAATCTTGTTGTAACCAATTCCAAGGATGACATATTATAATGAGGATGAGGATCTGTAGGTATACCACGACCATTATCACGAATTGAAACAGACTCTTGACCGTGTTCAGTCTGACCTAAGGTTACTCTAATCTCATCGCAGACTCCAGCCATTGCTTCATCAATACTATTATCTACTATTTCCCATACTAAATGATGTAATCCCCCAACATCAATGCTACCAATGTACATTGCTGGTCGACGGCGTACAGCCTCTAATCCCTCCAATACTTGTATCGATTCTGCACCATATTCTCCAGAAGACAAAATTAAACACCAAGAAACACTATAATACCAAGTTGAATAATCTCTTGTTCCTTTTACTGCTTTGAAGGTTAAAAAATTACTCTAACATAATTAAATTATTTGTCACATTGCTTTTAAATCTTTTCCAAAGAATGAGCCTATTTTTTTGAGAATTTAATTTCCAATTTTTGGCTCCTTCTTTCATTAAGGGACAATTTTTATCTTAAATTAAACATTATTAAGAAAAAATTTGATGATAGTAAAATTGAAAGTTCAAACTCCTGATATTAACCTTTGACATAAATAATCATCTAGTTCCTCACGAAAAATTGCATCACAGGTTTTTTTGACATCATATTTTAATCGAATAATTTTTGCTTCAATTCCTGATTTAGAAAATTCAACGACACCATAGCTTGCTCTAGCATCACCATCTCGTGGTTGACCAACGCTTCCGGGATTAATCACGACTTTACCCCGTGTCTTATAAACAAACGCTTGGTGGGTATGTCCCAAAATAACAATTTCCCATTTCTTAATCCAAGAGAGTATTTTTGATTTTTGCTCGGGTTCTGGCTCTTTTCTCCAAAATGGAAAGAGAAAATAGCCCCAATTCTCATCAGGTGTTCCGTGAGAAACCATAATTAGACGATTATTGAATTTTACTTCCATTTGCGGTTTCAAGGACTTAAGATATTCGTACTGAGTACAATTATCACTTTCAAGTAATTTATTCCGGGTCCACTTTAGAGATTTCACGGCAATTTCATTAAACCAATTTATTTTCTTCGAGAATTCTTTTGAAGTAGTAACTTCATCATGATTGCCCTGAATCACATATTTACAATTTTTTCTTACCAAATCAATGCATTCAATTGGATGAGGATAATATCCAACTATATCCCCTGCACATATTATTTGTTCAATATTTTTTTCCTTAATATCCTTTAAAACGGATGTTAAAGCTTCTAAATTTCCATGAATATCTGAAATTATTGCAACAATCAGTTCTCTCTGCTCCAGGATAGAACATAGGTTTGATCAAATCGATTTCTGCCTTAATGCAGATGTAAGCTCTTCTTTTTGTGATTCTAGTAATCTAATTCGTTCATTTTTATCTTCAATTTGGTTTTTCAGCTTAATCATATCATCTTTACTTAATTCCAATTCACGTTGGAGAGAAACAATTCTATTTTCACTTGATTCTAACTTTTTTGCAAAATCATCCTTAAGTGCTATTACTTCAGCTTCAAGTTTAGTTGATCTATCTTCTAATTCTTTATTTTTAGTTCTCAACGCATTAGTAGACTGTTTTAAGTCAGAAACTTCATTCAGGAGTCGATCAACCTTTTGAGGAACTTGTTTTGTGATTTCCATTGATTCTAGAAGACTATTTTTAATTTCTGTTAGTTCTTTTGTATTTTCCTTGAACGAGTTTGTCATTTAAAGCACCATAGCTTAAGATTAATTCCTAAGTTTAAAGCATTTTGTTTACAGTTAAGTGTTTTATCAAATTGAATAATTTTCATCAATGAAAAAATTGTTAGATTACATTTTTAGTAGAAAAAACCTAAAGAAAGCACTATTTTCATACACCTATCGTGTTTGTATGTTAAAAAAATTGAAAAACGATCCAGAAGTAAACAAATTTACTAAAAATATCATATCTTCACCAGTTTTTTAATGCTAAAGGATTTTAAACTGATGAATGGTGAACCATTTCCTTAAGACAAATCAGTGTAAGACAATAAAATAAGGTTATAAATCTCAGGTTTCTAAAAATAAGTTGAATTTAAAGGGATTTTTAGATTTAATTTTAAATTGATCAGATAGGAGTTGTTTGAGTGAAACTTATATCATTTAAAGCCCCAAATACATATTTACAGGGATTGGATGAATTAGTAAGAAGTGGAGTATATAGTTCTAGGTCAGAAGCGATCAGAATTGCTATACGAGACCTATTAAAACGAGAATTAGATTGGACAACGGGAGGGCCTCCTACTTCATTGGTTGAGATTGATGAGTCATAAGTTTTAGACATATAATTGACTTGGAATATTGGTGATTGCATCATGGAAGTAATAACAGAAGAGAGTAGACCAAAGACAGATATAGAACTAAGCCATAAGAAATCTGGGGGAAATACAATTAGAAGATTAAAATTTACACTAACCTCCATTCGTGCAAATCTAAAATTTGTAGCCAGAGCTATTCTTAGAGAACTCAAATATTTTCTTCCATTACAGGACTTATTCATTCTTATTTTAATGGTAATTGGTATAATTCTGATTATTGCAATGTTTTTGCTATTGTTAATACCATTAATAATATTATTATTGTCTGAATCTGAAGCAGTTAAATTTCAGACTGAAGCTTGGAGATTTATGACAGATCCAACGGTTTTAAGATGGGCTGCAGGAATTATAGGAATAGCTACTTTCGTTATAAGATTGATGATAAAATCACCAATAATGAGATTTAAGGACAAAGTAAATACGAAAAAAGATGTCACATACGTTTTCGGAAGCTCCCGTTCTGCTGAACAATTTCTTTTTGAAATGGTTAATCAGTATGGTTATGAAGATAAAGTTGCTTTAATCGCAGATGCTGATCTCCTTTGGATTAGAAAATTAAGATCGCAAATGGATATTTATATTGAACAAAATCTAAAAGAATTTGAAAAACCTAATTTATATGAAACCATTGGATTTGCAAATGCACGTCGTGTAATGATTCTTTCTGATAGTATCGAGTTGAATCAAAACATATTAACACATGTTAGAAATGTTCGTCCTGATATTGAAATAATTTTACTTTCTCAATATGCGCCTATTTTTGTTTTTAGTGATCTGGTAAAGGATAATAACTTAATTGTTATTGAAGATTTAGATATGACAATTCAGGGATTAGTTTATTCTTTAAGTTTGGACATTGGTTTTCCACCAACGGTTGAAATAGATGTCCCACGTACTCATTTGGGAGCTACAGGCATACAAATGACCTCTGATCTTGTTAAACAAAAAGTTCTCTTAATCAAAAGAAAGAATCAGATTCTTCCTCCAGATGAAATATTAAAACCAGGAGATCGAATAATTATATATTTTTACTCAAATTATTACATGAAAACTACAAACAGAATAGTAACTGAACTTCCATATAAATTCGAAAAAAGTGAATCAGAAATAATACAGGAAGATGCGAGAGGTCTATTGGAGGTTTAAAAATGAGCTTTTTGAAACGTAGACGAATTCGTAAATTTGCTGAAAAAGCGGTTGAAAGACGAAGTACAATATTTGTTTTTGGAAGTAATATATTTGCAGAAGCCTTCATTGATCATTTAATAACTATAGGTGCTCATGAAAAAGTTTCTTTGATATCTGATAAAAAACTTGCTTGGGTTGAGGAAGTAGAAAAAACAATTAATGTATTAATAGAAGAAAGGAGAGAAGAATACTCAAAAAGAAACTTATATGAAAATATTGGTTTTCAAAGCGCAGAAAAAGTAATAATTCTACATGAAGAACCTATTATAATCCAGAATATTATGTCATTTATTTCCGATGAGGACCTTAAAGTGGTTCTAATTGAACAATTCGCTCCCCCTTTTGTCCATTACTTAGCAGCACAAAAACAGGGTCACATAGTTATAGTGGATAACCTATTCCAAATAGTTCGAGAATTATATAATCAGATGAATCTTCCATTAGCCAAACCACAAGTAATTTCCATTCCTATTAGTGGAAAATTAAAAGAATTAAATTTAGCGAATTTAGAAATTCTAGGAATAAAAGTGGTCAATATCTTACGAGAAAATTCAAAGGAGCGTATTTTTCCTTTGGATGATCCAATTCAAGAAAATGATCGATTACTATTATATTTAGAAGAACCAGTTTATTCAATGAAGAATTTAGTTGAATTCCTTTCAACTTATTAGAAATTTCCCTTTTTCTTTTTCACTTGATAACACAATAATTTTTCATCAGGTAATTGTCTTTCTGAAATAATTTGTAGTGAAAAGTCATCTATGAATAAATCAATCAATAAATCGTTCTTATTCCTACTTGATGTTATAAAAAAGCTATAATTAAATTGAATTCTTCGTAGCTCTTCTAAAAATTGTACGATAATTCGGATACCATCTGAGCCTCCAGACCATGTTCGATATAATTCTGGATTTACAACCTGTTGTTCCGTTTTACTAGTAATGACATATGGTGGATTAAAGAATATTATATAGGGTTTAAAAGTTGAAAAATTTAGACAATCAAAGAAATTCGTGCATAGTAATGAATATTTACCATCCAAAAGATATCTTTTCATATTTAAAGAGCTTAGAAAAATAGCTGTTTGGGAGATATCAATTCCAATAAAATGAAAATGAGGGAATTTTATGCTCAAAGCTATTGAAATATATCCTGTACCAACTCCTAATTCACACACTAATGAAGATAATTTTGAGGGACTAATACATTTTTGACAAAAATCTATTAAAGTATCTGAGAGGAACCAAGTATCCTCTCCTGGAGGATAAACATTCTGTCTTTCTTTCACCTTGATTGGGATGTTCATAACCCTTAACATTCGTTTTATACTTATAATATTATGGAAGGACTATTAAAGGTAATTTTTTTCTTTATTAAAACTTTTAATTCATGATTAATCGTTTTTCAATCTGAATAAGTATATCTTCAAATGATTCTTTGACCCGATTTGAATACAATCCTGCTGAATACTGCAATAAATTAACGAAGAATGAATTAGAATTTAAGAGTGAATTCCATGACAAAAAAATTAATACCTGTTTTAAATTCCATTCTTTGTTTTTCCAAACCTTTTGAAACTCTTTATAATCACAACCAAAGCTTGGGATAATAATAGATACCCGAAAAACCTCTTCTTCATCAATTTTCTCAGAATCAACATAGATTTCATCTATTAAAAGATTTTTAATTGCTTTGACTGCGTTTTCATTCTTCAAAAATCCAAGTTCCAAGGTAGGTGTCACAATTCCATTTAAACGGACTATTCTAATATCAGGAGCCATTTGTAAGTAATTATTTGCAATTGAATTTCCAATTCCATTAAAAAGTGAATCCACTAGATTTTTCGCATAAATATCTAGAACCTGTGCATAACTTGAATAAATATCAAGATTAGGATTTTCAGTCATATTATCAAGCGCGTTTTTCAGCAGTGGGAAATTTTTACGACCAACGAGGGAAGAAGATAAATCTTTTGTTAAATTAGAGGGTAAATTTCTATTTTTTGAGTAAAAATAGTAATTACCGATTTTATCCCAAGTTAATAGTTGTTCTTTAGCCATTATTGAATAAATTTTTTCATTTAATCGTTTAATAGTCTTACTAGAATCGGGTAAGAATTCTTTTCCCTTTTTTAAAAGATTTTTTCTATTTATATTCAAAAAGGAACATGCTTGGGTATATTGGTTGGTTATATCTTTTTGAAGATTCAATATCTGTTTTTCTACTGATCCCTCTAGCTGTTTATACTTTTTCTCAATGTTTTTCTCTAGATCCTGTATCAATTTATTAAACTCATCTCTCCCTTTTCTAAGAAATCCATGATTTACGGTAACATCATTCAACTTCTTTTCATCAATCTTACCATCAAGATAATCCTTGGCGAAATCTTGAATTTTCTTCATTTCATCTATAATTTTGTCTATTATTTTTTGATAATCTTGTATACCATCATCCATACAAGATCTAATGTCTTTAGCTGGACCAATCGATAATTGCAATAATTTTGAATCATTAGAGGGAAAAGAATAACCTTTAGCTATATCAGAAGGATTTTTCATTAGAAAATCTTCGATTTTAGCTATTTTCTTATTAAAGGCTTCCTCAAAATCTTTTATTCTTTTAAAGATCAACTGTTGTTCTTTGGGTAGATATTCTATATTTACAGAAATTATTGCTGCTAAAAATGTTTGAATATCAAATGAGTTAATATTATCGATCTTAGAAGGAAAATCAACCGTAAAATCAAGCTTTGATTTGATAGAATCAAGATATGAATAAACTGAAAAAATAAAATACATCTGATGAATCATAATACTAAAGTCATTAAATCTCTCGATTGTCCAATTTATTAGATTATTTGGGTTGTCTTTGTCTAATGCGATGTTATATAAAATCATGTTGACTCCTAAAGCGAGGTTTGAAAATAAGGCACGATAAAAGGGAAGAACATCACTAGCTTGATTGACATTAAAAGAAATGGGTTGAATTTTAGTTAATTTATACCTTGTCATATGTTTTTCAAGAGTTATAAAGTGGCTAGGTGGAATCTGATCCCGAAAAGATGGCAAAATATCAGTTATATCAACCAAGCTTATTTCAGATGCCAATTTGAAAACTACCTGTAAATATTTCCACGCTGTTCCTGTTAATCCAGTAGAAAAATGTTCACAAAAATTTCGAAGAAAAGGGATTAACATTTTTTCTTCGTGGGGATGCTTTGGTAATATGGCAGAACCAATACGTGTCAAAGTTCCTGCAAGATCATATTGTTCATTAATTTTTGTTGTTAATGCTTCGATCCTATTCTGAAAATCGCTTAAACGTGGATCAGTTAGAAGTAATAAAGGAACTTCACGTAAAAATTTATGAAACACCTCAGTTTCAATTCTAGATGTGAGATTTTGCTTTGTTACTTCGTGAAGTGCATAATCTTCTAAAATGTTATTTAGATCATTTGTTTCAAAATCAGAGATTATTTGAGTCAAAAATTCGTCAACTTTTAATTTTTTTATTTCATCATTTAAGAAGTTAAGAATATCCTTCTTTATTGTCTTTAATTTAGGTAACATGACTAAGGAATGAGGGTTTTCACTTGCAAGAAATTCTAATAGATCTTCCGCTAGCTCAGCGATTAAATCTCCCGATTCCTTTTTTATACTCTCAGAAACTTCCTTAAATTTTCCTTTCTCCTCTGCAATCTTCACTAATGTTGTAGAATATTCATAATCATGTATAGACTCATCTACCGTTTGTTTCAAGGCAGAAGAAAACAGCTTTTCATTTAAAGGAAGTGAATGGTTTTTCCTGGTCTTTTTTATACTCTCAAAGAAAATATCGATGACATCACTAATGCTAAAAGATGTAAATTCTCGTTCAGCACGATCATATAGATCAGTTTTCATTACTTCTTCTGCAAATGTTATCACAAGTTCTTCATAGAAATCTAGAAGAGCAGGAGCTACAGTAATATTTTGGGCAGAGATAAGAAGAAATTGGCCAATTAATTCCTTATCTCCACTTTTAGTAGTAAATCGGCCAGTTTTATTACTATGGCTCCCACCAACAAATCTCCTAGTATCTCCACCAACTTCACCTCCTAACATTTGCTGGACTGCTGTTAATCCTCCTGTATAGACTTGTTCATCCAAATCAGAACGCAAACCAGGTCTTCCTAGGCTAACCAAACTTAATCCAGCAACGGAGGCTAAACTTACCCATACAACTGGATTGAAATCTACATCACTTGGCATTCGTTCCTACACCATTTGCTATTCATAATGAATGATTATGATTTTGTCGGATTTAGTATTTAATATGTTAAAAATAATTTGAAAAAGCAGTGCATTAGAAAGAGAATGTCTCGAAGTTGTTGAAAATGAAAGTATAAAGTTTATTTAAAAGGACACCCGAACAAATGGTGAATAAGATGTATTAGATAAATTGAAAATCTAACATTCTATTTGAATATATTTCGGTTCAATATCTTATTCAATTGTTTAATGGAAATTATAATCCGTAAAAAGGTCGTTTATTTACATAAAATAACTTCTGAATGAGATAATTATAAATTATTTTGATAAATTTTAGAACGCGAAAAAAGCTCATATTAACAGCTACTTTGTTTTAATCCTTCTCTCAATTCTTTGGTTTCAACAATTAATACTAATAGTATTTTTACTAACTCTATTGACTATATACATAAATTTAAGTGAGTATTTAATTATAAAATCCCGACATTATCCAAAAACTGAAATAGATAATAGCCAAGAATTCAACGAATCCCAGAAATGGGATGAATATGTTGCAAAAACAGCTATGAGACGGACTAGAGGTGTATGAATCACCAGAAAAGAACATTATTACTGCAATAAAGATAATTTTTAATTTCGTTTTGGTATCAATAAAACCCTACATTTTCACGAATCCATTATTTAGGTGTAGAACTTAAAGAAAACGAAAAATCTTTATCCAATCATGTAAAAAAACTTGATTAAAAAGAACCTAGATCTAGGTTGGGGTACATTATCACCAATATGTATTTCAATAATCAATTATGAATTAATAAAAAAGGTATCCTTCACCTAAAAAAATACCTATATAATGGAAGGTTGAATAAACCATTCAAAGATAGTTTTAATACCAATTAGATTAAAAGATTTAATGTTTCAAAAAGTAGTGTAAACATTATGTTTCGTAAGAGAATTAAAGATATGTTGGAAATGATGGGAATTTCTGAGAATGTTGATGAAGAAATTTTAGATTCATTACAGCGTCAACTCTTCCAATTCTTAGAGTTTGATGACTCTTTAGCAGGTGGTATTACCTTTAAAACAGGTTCATTGGTCACAACTATACATGCACAAAATTATCAAGAAGTTCGAGATGAAATTTCTGAAGCTCTACAAAGAGGTGAGCCTTTAAGACGATTAAATCTAAAATTATCCTTAAGTAGTCTTTGTTTGTATCTAACGGAGGAAAAAATGTGTCAAGTGACAAATGAATCATGTCCTTTTCAAAAAAATTCAACCTGGTTTCAATGTGAGATTGTTCAAGATTCGTGTAAACCAACTAATGAGGAATGGAAATAAATCATCTTTAATGTAGCTTATATTTTATCAATAGTTTTGATAATGCTTTGTAAAATAAGTTGAATTCCTTTATTCTCTTTTACTGATATTGGATATATTTGAAAATTATTCTTTGAAATAAATGATATTAGTTGCTTTGGAATCTCTTTCTTTTCCTTTTCAAACTTATTTCCTATAATAAATATTCTCTCTGGAGGAAGATTATCTTTTACAATTTCGAATAACTGTTTAATTCTTTCCTGAGATTCTTCATTCTTATAATCAAAAATTAATAATACAATTGTAGCTGATTTTAAAATTGATGATAATAACTCTAAATATATCGAATTACCTGAAACATCACAGAATTGGAGATAATATTTCTTTTCATTTTGGGTAAAATCTAGATTTTCATAACGTAAACCACTTGTAGGGGAATAATCGTCTTCACTGAATGGTAGCTCAAACATTCGTCGTATTAATGATGTTTTACCCGTTTCCCGATCTCCCAAGAAAACTATTTTATAATAGGCAGCTTTTTTTACTTTTTGAGTACTCATTCAAACACCTATAAGCTTCTAGAGTACAATATTCTCAAAAATTATATCATATTTACTCATCGATGTCTTTTCTTGCCATAAATCAAAAAGTATAGTTCTCCTACTCTCCTCTAATTCATTTTCAACATTCTCTGATTCACTAACTACAATTCCTTTGTATTTTTTTAAAATCTGTTTTGTTACCCATGAAAACCCTTGAGTTACAAGAAAAATCTTAGAAACACCATAAAAGTTATCTGGATCTTGATTTAATAATGGCCCAACTATTTTTTCTATATCTATGGAATCAATTACTCCTGGTATACAGAACACCCAAATTCTCATGCCTTGAGAATCATATGCGATTAAATCAAAAGGCCCTGCTTCAACTATTTTTTGTGCTGGTTGAATAAAGATAAGTCCTGGAATATTATTTGCAAAAACAGAAAAACGTAAGGCCAAAGCTGATGCAGAATTATCTCCTCCTAAGAGATTAGAATGTAGAACTTCAATAAACTTTGGAGCAATGGTAGCTAGTGTTATAAGAATGGTTTCACTATCCCCTGATAGGTTATTGATTATATTTTCACTTACTCCAAACTCTCGTGCAAAATTACTGATCACTTGTGGAGTCAAGCCCGAAATACGTGACATTTCAGTGATAAGAGATCTATTAAACGCACTAATTGATTTAGTTTCATAAAGGAGTGATAACGATTCTGTGGCTCGAGGTTGTTCTTTTATGGGAAGAAGAGAAGCCCTAAATTTTCCACTTTTGCTTAATTTTGTATTATCCATTAGGAATTTAGCTTGTTCGAGTGCTACTTCATCGAGAGGTTTTCTTATTAATTGAGCTCCACAATCGATACATGAATGGAAGTTTATCTCATTGCTTATAGAAAAGTGTCTTACTACTCCGACTTCACAGAAAAATGCTGATCGACACGTAGGACAGAAGAACGCAATAAAATTATCAGTAATATCCCTACTTGGTCCTCCTTCAAGAACACAAGGACGACAATTACTATCACAATGTATTTTCAATGAAAAAACCTCTCATTCTCTTAAATAAACCTTGGGATACTACTCCTTTTTAAGGATATTTTTCTTTTTAGAATTATTCTGGTTTTATAAAAATATCTGAATATTTAACTGAATGGACACTAAAAAATATTTTATTGATATTTAGTTTATCTTGTTGAAAACAATAATTTAAATACAGTATTTTTAATAGACGACAAAGTTCAGTTTTCTAATTTTAGTCATGGTGAGAAAAATGGAATATATTGAACAAAATCTTCAAAAAATTTATTTAATACGTTTAATAAAAGGAGAAGATATTTTCAATTCAATTGAAACCTTTTGCAAACATGTATCTACAATTGAATCAGGTTTAATCCAAGGAATTGGAGCGGTATCCGAAATCCATATTGGATATTATAATGGTATGGAATATCAAAGAATAAACCTTATAGAAAATTTTGAAATATTATCTTTAACTGGTAATGTCGTTACTAACAATATAGTTCATATTCATGGCATATTTGGAAGATCTGATGGTTCAACTCTTGGTGGGCATATTTTTCCTGGATGTATAGTCTCCTTTACCTGTGAAATTCTAATATTTGAACTAAATCCTCCAGTTATCAGAAAAATGGACAAAGAAATAAGATTAAATTTACTTGACCTACCAAATAAAATAACATCTAATTAAATGGAAAAGGATTATTATGAAGAAAAGTATTGAATTTGGAAAAGTAGTTGGGCCATATAGTCCAGCTATTATTTCTTCGGGTAAAAATCTGATTTTTATATCAGGACAGCTAGCTTCTGATCTTCAAGCAGATATTAGAACTCAAACAAATCAAATAATGGGAAAAATAAAAGACATTTTAGCAAAAGTTGAAGTAAACATGGAAAATATTGTTAAAACTACTATTTTCTTGACTGACATGAGTGATTTTACTAGGGTAAATGAAGAGTATGCTAAATACTTTTCAGAAAACCCTCCAGCTCGTGCTACTGTACAGGTCGCCGGTTTACCTTTAAACGCTAAAATTGAAATAGAAGCAATCGCAATTATAAATTAGTTATAAATTTAAGCTAAGTATTCCACTTGAAGCTGTCCACTTCCCTCTTCAATGCTTTGAGCTAAAGTTACAATAATATACGGGACTTCACGTTGTGTGAGATAATCTAAAATCATTTCAAATCGCGTAGGATCATAATCAAGAGTAACCTTATCTAAAACGAATAAAGGATAATCTTCAATGTATTCCTCACGCCCAGCAAGCATAACAATTAAGGAAATGGTGATTCGCTCTGAATCACTTAATGATTGGATAGGTTGGTCAATAGTAACTCCACTTCGTTTTCGTTTAACAATAAGATTGAATTGAGGATCGATACGAATACTTTCAAAATCACGATAACTCATTAATTGATAAACTTTCTTGATTTGAGTGTTGAAGTTTTCAATTACTCCTAATTTTACCGCATTTTCACGATCTTGTAAATAGGGAAGAAAAACACTGTAAAATTCGTGTTCTGTTTGAATCATCTCTATTTGGCTCATACGTTCAGTTTTTTCTTTTATTTGCTTATCAATCTGTTCAATCTTTCCTTCTATTCTCTGAATTTTTGCATCTAATTGAGTGATTAGTTTAATAGAATCAGCTCGTTCTTGATCAATTGATTTTTCAAGTATTTTAAGTTCAACTTCTGTCTGTTTCAACTCTTTTTCTAGTGATTCTATCTCATTTGTTTTGTCAGAGATTTCCCGCTGTAATCTCCTGAGTTCTTGCTTTGACTTATTTATCTTAATTTCATTATCATTCTTAATCTTATGAATTAATCCTTCAGTATCCTCTTTTCGTCTTTCAAGGTCATCTATTTCAAATTCAATTTCTCGTAATCTTTTACTCAAATGTGAATCATCGACTAATAATTTATCCTCACGAGCCTTAGCATGTTTTTCTGTATAAGGTCGACCACAAATAGTACATTTAGATAAATCTTTCATCGTGTAACGTAAATTAATCCAATTTCGGACCTCTTTTATTGATTTTTCGACTTCATTCTTTTCATTTTTTACCTCTTGTAAAAATTTTCGATTTTCCTTAATTCGATCAACGATCTGTGCTATTTCTTGATCAACTTGTGGATGTTCTTGCATAAAATTCTTGATTTCTTCTTCTAACGCCTTGATTTGGTTTTCTGACTCAATAATTCGATCTTTATCTAATTTTATTGTATCATTAGCTTGTTCTATCCTATTATGGAGAGAGAGAACTGTTTTTGACAATTTATGATATCGAGATTCAATCTCAGAGTATGATTGGATCTCTTCTAAATTTATTTCAGGTAGAGTTTCTCGTTCAATACGCGATTCATCCAAATCATTATTCAACTTAACCTGTTCTATTTTCAAACTCTCGATATCACTTTCATACATTAAATAAATGCGAAGGTCCTTTTTTAGATTTGATAAACGATTTTGAACGTTTGAAATGAGAAATGAATAATATTTTACATCAGAATATTGAGTAATTAAACTTTCCAACCTCTTTCCGCTTGTGATAGCATTTATTAATTCATTTTGGGGAGTTGCAAGAGTGAATAGATTAACTTTAGAACCTTCAGGATGAAAAGCAGCTCCTTCAACTATAAGTCTGTTTCCTTTTACTGTTAAAGTCCTTTTACAACCTATTTTTCCATTTTCCTGTATCTCAACTTCACCTGATGATTTAAATAAATTTATATAGTGTCTTCGTTGTTCTATATCTGATTTAGACATGTTAAGAAGTTCAATACCCTTAACAAATGAAGATTTACCTGTTGCATTAGGAGCTTTTATCAAATTTTTTCCTTTTTTAAAAGTTAGGGCTATTTCATCAATTCCACCAATATTATAGAGCTTAACATGAAGCATTATTTCTCAGCTCCTCTTTTCCATTGATGTGCATATTTTTGAAGCATTATTGTAAGAGGATCAGATTCTTTAATTGAGGAGGAAGGAATAGTTCCTAACTCCTTGAGATACCCTATTATTGCAGATTCAGCTGAACTGAAAATCTCTTTCTCTCGAGTTGCTCTATTTTTTCCTGCAATTCCCTCTGGAGCGATTCCTTCTCGGTCTTCAGTATCTGGTGCCCTTCTTTTTCTTGGAGCCATGAAGCAATCTCCTTTATTCTATCATCAACTGTAACTTGTTCAATTCTTAGCGGTTCTGATATATATACTTCAATGTTTCCTTGCTCTATTTCCATCTCTGCTAAAACTAATGCAATCCCCTTTCCACAATTTTTAACAAGATAGACGCTTTCGAGTTTTCCTATAAACAATTCTGGGTATTGTTTTAAATAACGGTTAAATTTCCGTTTTACATTTGTTGAACGCGGATATACCATAAGCATTACTATGGTCAGAACCACCTATAAATCGATTAGTGAATAAACATATTTAATAGATAATGACTAAATTTATTTTAAAGAAAACCTAAAAACTATATTGATTGATAAAAATGAGTCATATTAATATCGAATTTAAAGCAAAGTGTCCAAACTCTAAAAAACACGAAGAAATCAGACACTATCTTGAAATGAAAGGTGCTGAATTTAAGGGGATAGATCATCAAAGAGATATATATTTCAAAGTCCGAAAAGGAAGATTAAAATTAAGAAGAGGAAATATTGAATCATCTTTAATATATTATGAACGAGAGAATATTAAAGATCCAAAATCATCAAATATTATTCTCTACCATGTTGATAAAAGTTCACAGGATACGTTAGAGAAATTATTATTAAAAATATTTGATGTTCTTGTAGTAGTGGAGAAGAAACGAGCCATTTATTTTCTAGAGAATGTAAAATTCCATATTGATTCAGTAAATAATCTTGGGTTATTCATTGAAGTTGAAGCTATTGATATTGATGGATCATTGGGAGTAGAAAAAATTCGTGAACAGTGTGATCAATATCTAGAATTGTTCAATATTGATCCAAGTAATTTAATTAAGGTTTCCTATTCTGATCTCTTATTAGCGAAAGATTCAATAAATTTGCACGAATGATTTTTTGAATCCTTTGGATATCCACAGTTTGAGCAAAAATTTGGTCGTGTATATACTACTTTACCTTTTTGTTTAATTTGTGAAATTCGATGAAGAGGAATATGATCCTCTTGTTGTTTTACTAGGAATTCTGTAAAGGAGATTTCGATATAATTTGATATCTCACGGTATACTAAAGAATATTCATGTGGATTTTCATTTCCATGAATTATCTTCGAGAACCATTCACGGATTTCACCTTTTTTAGGCATATGTATTCAATGAGAAAAGGAAATTTTAAATCTTTTTGGAGAATAGAAGGGGATGATGGCAGGTCTTTTCATCCCCTTTGATGTATAGCACTAGCAATCTTGGGTATTGAAATGAATATGAGAAAATTGATCAGCATACTTTGATTTCAATGCCTTGATTGCTAAGCTCAAACGGGATTTTGATGCTTATATATGCTCGGAATGAGGCAAGCCTAGGTATCAATATTTTGATAAATCTATTATATGACCTTAAGAGACACAGAAGGGATATACTATACCGTATGTTTTTATTAAAAATCTGAATAAAGAGATTAAATTTGAGCTCACAGGAAGGAATCTACTTCAGATTCTAAATCAGAATGAAGATAAACCTCTAATCACATCATTATGCAATGGAAAAGGAATTTGTGGGAAATGCCGAGTAGAATTCTTAAAGCCAGTTGAATTAGCTCCCTTTACTGAACAAGAAAGAAAAATTATAATTCCAGAGAATCTAGGCAAGATTAGATTAGCTTGTCAAATAATTTTAAAAAGTAACGCAGAGCTTTTAATTCTGGATTTAATAAATCAAAAAGATAGTTTATTTAAAAGTATTGACAGTTATAAAAATTTCTTGCTCAAATATCATTTTAATCCAAGAATGATACAAATTGAAGTTAATCCTCAGATTTATAATGAAAAAGAGGATTCTTCTTTGTTTTTTTCAACAAATTTATCGAAAACGGTAAAACAAACTATTTTAAACAGGTTAAAAACTATTAGAGATAAACAATTAATAGAAAAATTATTTTTTATAATTGATCAAGAAAACGACAAGATAATAGACATTTCTCCAAAAAAATACTTCCTAGCTGGAGTAGTTATTGATTTAGGTACCACATCAATTGTTTTAACATTAATAAATCTTGATAATGGTCAAATTATTAGTTCTGAATCAATCTTAAACCCCCAAACTAAGTATGGAAGAGACATAATCTCACGGATGTCATATTCAATGCTTAGTCTCCAACATCAGTCAGAATTGCAAAATTTAGTACTTGATGAAATATTCGAATTATTGAAACATCGCGTTAAAAAAGAAAAACTTAATCCAGATAACATACTAGAAATAATAGTCGTAGGAAATACTGTAATGCATCACATCATTAATTCTCTTCCACTATTTAAATTAGCAAAATCACCATTTTTGCCTGTAACTGTAGATATGATCTCAAAACAACTTGAAAACTTTACTGAAAACATTAAATGGAAAATTTTTAAGAATACTGTTATCACTTTTCCTCCATTAATAGGAGGGTTCATTGGATCAGATGCTGTGGCTGATATTCTGTATCTAGACCTAAGAAACTTAGGTGGAATACATCTCCTGATAGACTTTGGTACAAATTCAGAAATTATTCTTGTAAAAGATAGAAAAATCTATGTTGCTTCAGTTGCTGCAGGAGGAGCTTTTGAAGGACAGCACATTTCTTGTGGAATGAGAGGAATAGATGGAGCTATTGAAAGGTTCACAATTCATGATTCTAAATTTTATTTTCAGACTATTAAATCAGAGAAACCCAAAGGAATTTGTGGTTCAGGAATTATAGATGTTTTAGCTCAACTATTAATCTATGGTTATTTAGATGAACGAGGACGACTATTTGACCAATCTTCAAATAAGATCGAAAGATTAGTTCTTGTAGATAAAGAAGACAGTTATGCAAAAAAAGAGATTTTTTTATCTCGAAAAGATATTGAAGAAATCCAAAAGGCCAAAGCAGCAACGATGACAGCAATTCGTATATTATTAGATTATCTTCATATAAAATTAAAGGATTTGACCAATATCCATATCGCTGGGGTTTTTGGTTCAAACCTAAACCTTGGAAATGCAAAAAGAATTGGATTACTTCCAAACATCATGACTGAAAAAATGATAATTCATGGCAATATCGCTGAAAAAGGAGCTAGGTCTTATTTATTGTCATTGAGGGCTAGGCAGGAAGCTGAAACTATTGTCAGATGTGTAGAAAAGATAGAACTAACTAATTTCCCAAATTTCCAGGTCTATTTTGCTGAAGAACTCTTTTTTCCTAATTATAAAGATTAAATTAATGATAAATCCATAGTTCACGTACATTTTTTTCTGGCAATGTTAGCAGCAATTAAAATTGGATCCCAAACAGAACTAAAAGGAGGAGCATAGGCAAGATCTAGTTTTTGAAGATCTCTGATAGTCATTTTACATGCTAGGGCAGTAGCTAATGTATCTATCTTTTTAGCACCCATGGGACTTGGCGCGGTTATCTCAGCACCAAGTAATCGATGTGTTTTAGTACAAAAAACTAAAAGAACTGACATCTTAGTTGCACCAGGGTAATAATGAGCAATCTCATTATTCTCAATTAAAACATAATCCGCTTGGTATCCTAATTCTTTTGCTTCTTCCAAAGTGATTCCTGTTCTTCCACAATACAAATCTAATACTTTAAATATGGCCGTTCCGTACACTCCACTAAATGGATCTAGATCAGGAGTCCCAGCAATATGTGAACCTGCGATTCTTCCTTGCTTGTTTGCTGTTGGGGCTAAAGGTATAAATACAGGTTTTTCCAGAATGTTATGATATGAAGCAACACAGTCGCCTGCTGCATATACATTAGGAATATTAGTACGCATAAATTCATCCGTAATTATTGCTCCATTAGGTAGTAATTTTAACTGAGAATTTTTGAAAATATCAGTATTCGGGACAACTCCAATAGAAATTTGAACAAGATCAGTATTCATGCTTTTCCCATCTTGGAAATTAACTTTTATCTTTTCTTCTGAGATCCTATCTAAAGATTTTACCCGTTGATTTAGCATTAAGTTAATTCTATATTTTTCAGCGACATTTATGATGTAATCCTGTGATTCTGAATTAAAGACAAGCTGTGGGCTAATTACTGTTATATTTGATCCTTCTATGCTATTAGCTAGATAAGCTTCTAACATCTCTAATCCAATATATCCTCCACCAATAATTACCACAGATTTTATTTGGTGCGATTTTAGAAAATTCTTCAACCTTTTAGCGTCATATAGCGTATGTACTTTAAATACTCTAGGATGATCAATATCTAATCCTTTAACTAGTTTAGCTATGGCACCCGTTGCTATAACTAAATAATCGTACTTACTATAAAAACTCTTATCTGAATCCTTGTCATAAATCGCACACTTTTTTTTCTGAAAATCAACTGAAATTACTTCATGATTAATAAATACAGGAATTTTTCTTTTTTTCTCTAAATCATCCTTTGTGAGAGTTATTAAGTTATCTAGAGATTTCACTTTATCTGAAACATAGTAAGGAATCCCACAGGCCCCGTAAGAAACAAATTTATCCTTTTCATAAACACAAATTTCCCAATCTGCATGCTCACGACGAATTGCACTAGCTGCGGAGAGCGCAGCAGGATTTCCACCTATTAACAAAACTTTCATTCTCTACTTCATCCATATTTTGAAAACGATATTTATAGGAGTAAGCTTTTCTTACATTTAAAAATTTCGTTTAAATATTGAACGAGGAATAATTTTATAACAAATGGTGAAATTAAATTGAATCTTCAAGATAAAGTAGCAATCATTACTGGAGCATCAAAAGGAATTGGAAAAGAAATTAGCTTGAAGTTTGGAGAAAGTGGTATCAAACTTGTATTAGCTGCTCGTAATAAAGCATTACTTACTAACTTAAAAAATGAAATTGAATCGAAATTTACTACAGAAGTGTTAATAATTCCTACTGATATTACAAAAGAAAATCAAGTCACCAATATGGTGAATAAAACTATTGAAAAATTCAAAAAGATAGATATTTTAATAAATAATGCTGGAGTAGGTCGATTTTCACGAATTGATCAGTTTTCCATTGAGGATTATAATTTTATAATGGATGTCAATGTAAAAGGTGTTTTTTTAACCACTAAGTATGTAGTTCCTCATATGATTAGAAGAGAATCAGGTCACATTATAAACATTAGTAGTATAGCTGGAAAAAATGGTTTCAAGACAGGTACCCTCTACTCAGCATCTAAACATGCCATTCAAGGATTCACTTGGTCTTTACGTGAAGATTTGAAAGAATATAAAATTAAGGTGACGGCAATCTGTCCTGGTAGTGTTTTAACAAGTTTTGGAGGAAAAAGTCCAGATTATGTTGAATGGAGTATACAACCCGAGGACATTGCTCATGCATGTCATTATCTTGTAACCGAATCTGACTTTGTAAATACAGCAGAATTAATTATTAAACCTCGATTTAATCCTAGGAAAATCCAATAGTTTTAACCCCCCTTTTTTTCAATAATTGATTTAATTATTTTTAAGAAAAAGCAGATTCGTATTAATTCTATCGAATTTTTCAATATATAAGAAATTTTTCGCTTTCTATCTAGAAATAATGGCAGTAGGAAGAATTATTAGATGTATAATGTCCAGAATAGAAAAAAAGAATATTCAGCTGAAGCTTATGACGAATTTTCTGATGTTAGAAGTAAGGGTTCTAAGTATTGGATTATTTTTCATTTATTACATGGCTCAAATAAAATTATTGTTCTTTGGATATTTATAGGAACCATTCTTAATTCTATTCTATCTTCAAGTCTGATGGTAGTTATTGGTTATACTATTGACAACTTAAATAAAGGAATAATCTCAAATCTTTTCAGAAACACCTTATTGGTACTCGTAATAGGATTAGGATCACCTATACTGAGTTTAATTAATAGTTTAATTCGAGAAACACTCGCTCAACGAATGGAAAGGGATACTCGACATGAATTTTACTCCAATTTATTGGGAAAAAGCCAAAGTTTTCACGATAGGCAACAAATAGGAGACATTATGGCAAGAACCACTAATGATGTTCGAATGCTTAATTTCTTGGTTTCTCCTGCGATTTCGTTAATATTTGAGTCATTTACTGGTCTGATAACACCATTATTATTTATTTTTTTCCTTTACCCTAAAGAACTCCTCTTTGCACCAATACTATTCATTATTTTATTCATAATTACCTTAAGACGATATTTAAAGCAACTTGGTCCAGTTACAGATAAATTACGTAATGAATTTGGCAAAATGAATGCACATCTTAATGAAACCTTAACAGGAATCGAGGTTGTTAAAGGATCCTCCACTGAGGAAGGAGAAATTAAGAAATATCTGAAGAATGCTATAGGATATCGAGATGCCTTTGTAGAGCAGGGGTTGATTCAAGCAAAATATATTCCACTTTTACTAGTCGCTTTGGTAGTAACTATAGGATTAGGCCATTCTATTCGCCTAAATATGCTAGGAATTATGGAAATCGGTCAAATAATCGCATATGTAGGATTATTAGGAAATTTTCGCTTTCCCACATTTATCTCACTTTGGTCCTTTGCACTAGTAAGATTAGCTATTTCAGGAGCTGATCGTTTATTAGAAATCATGAATGATGAATCTGATATTGATGAGAATTTATCAGGCATTGAAAAGGAAATTTCTGGTGAAATTAGATTTAATAATGTTAACTTCACTTATCCAGGAGCTTCCCAACCAATTCTCCGTAATATTAATTTCTCAATAAAAGCAGGTCAAACAATTGCAATTTGTGGTACAACAGGATCTGGAAAGACAACTTTAACAAAGCTTATTTCACGACTATATGATGTAGAAATAGGAGAAATCATAATTGATGGAATTAATATTAAGAATTTTAATTTACAAAGCCTGAGATCCCAAATTTCATATATTGAACAAGATATCTTTTTATTTTCATCTTCAATATTAGATAATATTACATTTGGAAAAACTAGCTCCTTAGAAGATGTAATAGATGTTGCTAAAGAAGCACAAGCGCATGAATTTATTTCTAAACTCCCAAATGGCTATTATTCAGAGATAGGGGAGAGAGGTGTTCAACTTAGTGGAGGAGAACGACAACGAATAGCAATAGCTCGTGCTTTTCTTTCTGATCCAAAAATTCTAATTTTAGATGATAGTACGAGTGCTATTGACTCAGAAACAGAAGATAAAATACAAAATGCTATTTCAAATATTTTAAAAGGACGAACAACTTTTTTAATAACTCATCGTCTATCCCAAATTCGATGGGCAGACCTAATTCTAGTAATGAAGCGAGGAGAGGTTATTGCTCAAGGTTCTCACGAATATCTTATTAGAAATTGTGAAGAATATCGCAAAATTTTTGTAAAACGTTTTGATTTAACCGAAGAACAGATTATCAGAAATACAAGGTGATTTTATGGGTTTTGGATTAGGTTTAGCTGCTGAAGAGTACGATAGAAAATACAAAGATATCGACCTTTTAAGGCGGATAACAGTTTATTTCAAGGGATATCACAAAGAAATGGTAATCGTTATTGCTTTTTTAACCTTATACTCGCTATCGAATTCATTTGTCCCTGTTTTAACTCGTGAAGTACTTAATTACATTGAAGACTCATCTGGAAATGTTATTTGGATTGCATTTTCAATTTTACTCATATTTTTAATGAATTTTATTGCTTGGATTTCTAATTATTTTCGTCAAAAATATTCAGCTATTGTAATTGGAGACGTTGTACTAAATATCCGTCAAGATGTAAATAGAGCAGTTCTAAAACATGACTTATCATTCTTTGACAAATATCCAACAGGAAAAATCGTTTCTAGAATTAACACAGATAGTCGTGACTTTGGTCAGACAGCTTCTTTACTTGTTCAGACATTTGGGTCTTTTTTAGTTGTTATAATAATGTTATTATTTTTAATCATCTTAAACATCCAATTAACATTAATAATTTTTGGAATGGTTCCATTTATATTTCTAGTTGCTTTATCTTTTCGAAAAATCGCACGAAAAAGAACTTTAGAAGGTCAAAGAGCTCTTGCCACTGTGAATAGCTATGTTCAAGAGACAATATCTGGAATACAGATAGCTAAAACTTTTAGACAAGAAAAAAAGCTTTATACCGGATTTATAGGAGTAAATGATCAATCCTATCTAGCTAATTTGAAGCGAGCATATGTTTTTAATTTTATTTTTCCAACTTTAAGTATTATTCAAGGTATAGCATTTGGATTAATAATCTGGTTCGGTGGAATGACCACTTATAATAGTGAAATTAAAATTGGAGATTTATACTTATTTCTTCAAAGTTTAATTCTCTTTTTCTTCCCTCTATTCTCAATTGCTTCTTTTTGGCCTTCTTTTCAGGCAGGGTTAGCTGCTTCAGAACGAATTTTCGCTCTTATTGATACTCCTCCTCTAGTTTTACAAGAAAATAACCGAATTAATAAATTAAAAGGAGAAATCGACATTAAGAATCTAGATTTCTCATATACAGAAGGAACTTCATTTGATAAGACACGAATAAATGTTTTTAAAGATTTTTCCTTGAAGATAGCACCTGGAGAATCAATCGCTATTGTTGGTCATACTGGGGCTGGTAAGTCGAGTATTGCTAAATTATTAGCTAGATTTTACGAGTTTCAAGATGGGGAAATATTAATTGATGGGATCTCTATACGTGATTTCGATCTAAAGAAGTATCGTATGCAAATAGGTATTATCCCTCAAATTCCTTTTCTCTGGAATGATACATTGGAGAATAATATCAAATATGGCAGACCGAACGCCACTGAAAAAGAAGTATTATGGGCTTTGGAAAATGCAGGTGGATCCGATTGGATGGAGGACTTACCTCACGGTATTAAAACTAATATTCGTGAAAGAGGTTCTTTACTTTCCATGGGTCAACGACAATTGGTTGTTTTTGCTAGAACTTTACTTGAAAATCCCTCAATATTAATACTCGATGAAGCCACAGCATCAGTTGATCCTTTTACTGAGACACGAATACAAGAAGCATTGGAAAAAACAATCAAAGGAAGAACATCTATTATTATTGCGCATAGATTATGGACTGTCAGACATGTTGACCGAATTGTTGTTCTTGATAAAGGGAAAATTGTTGAACAAGGAAATCATGATGATTTAATGGCTAAAAAAGGATATTATTCAACGTTATATGATACATATTTTCGTCATCAATCTTTAGACTACATCTATCAAATTCGGGAAGAAGTTCCGGATAATTGAATTAGTAAATATCAACATCCCAAACGAATAAAAATTTTGTTTGTATGTTCAATGATTTTACCATTATCTCTCATATAAAAAAGCAATAAGTTGCATTTATATTCATTTTTTTATAGTTTAATACTAGTATTTCATTTATATTTCTGAAGATATGAAAGAATTGAAAATTAAGCCACACAATTGGAGTAAAGGAACTATTAGAGCTATTAGTGAACAAATAAAGAAATGATCCTTCATCCTTATTGCGCTCCAGATAATTATTCTAATACTATGAGATCGATAGGTAATGGCCTAATTAAAGGTACAATAAACGGAATTCTGAGTGCTGAGGAGCAATTAGTCATGTTACGGCTTATTACTACTGTTGATTCATATAGTGAACACAATCTCAATATTACCATAATAGACAATCGTTCACTATTCACTAGATTAAAAACTTGGTATAAACATCGAACTACAGACACACCATTCGTGGTCATTGGAAATCAGTGTATCAAAGGAACTCCGTCTATATAAGAACTCAGAAAAGTTATTAATAGCTATAATTAGAGTCTATTATTAATTGAACGAATTATTATGGATAACTTCAAGTTAAATTGCTTCTAGGTTGAAATAAAGACGACGGTTATCTTTCCCTTTATTAACTAATTTACGGATGGAGATTCTACCAATCTCTTTAAGCGATTTCACATGGCACCCACCATCGGGTTGACGGTCAAAGTTTTTAATATCAACAATCCTTACATTTTTGATCTGCTTAGGAAGCCCCATGCTAAGCTTAAGAAGGTCCGGATCATTATCAACCTGAGAGCGATCAAGATAATAAACCTCAACAGGATAATCTTTTTGAATAATTCGATTACTTAGATTCACTTGTTCTTCAATTAATGACCGATCAAAATTTACAAGATTGAAATCGATTCTACCATGGTCAATATTAATTTCATTTCCAGTTATTTTTGCATTTAGATTCTTGTAAAATGCTCCACTTATGACATGAGCTGCTGTATGATAACGCATTAATTTGTACCGACGTTCCCAATCAAGAACTCCAGTAACCTTATCACCTGCATTTAAACCTTCTTTATCCACTTCATGAGAAATTTTTCCGCCAAATTTACCTGCATAGACAACTGCATAACTATCCGAGCCTCGAATGATTTTTCCTTCATCATTTGCTACTCCACCTGATTTGGGGTAAAAAGCAGTCCGATTAAGAACAATAAATTTTCCCTCTTTTACTGATACCACTTCTGCTTCAAAATTTTTTAGAAACATATCATCTAGATATAATTCATCCGCCATAAGAAACCTCACCAGAATGATTTGAACTTATTAAACCAAATACATAAAATTACTCCTTAAGGATCATATAATCAAAATTCTGTAATCTATTAACGTGGCTTAATATGAAATGGTGAGAAACCAGGACACTCCCATGATGGAGAAAAGGAACAATCATTACATTCATCCATAACATTCTTACCAAAAACCCTTTTTAACCCAATACCTGTATATAATCCTATTCCCAACAGAAATTGTAACAATCCGATAAAAATATTTGAAGCCTTGAAAATAGAAATCAATCCTACCACAACTCCAACTCCTAAAAAAAAACGATAAAGAAAACGTAAACCTTTTTGAGTTGTATTGAAAATGGGAAATCGAAATAATCGAAATATAGTTGGTAAATATAATATTATTGCTATAATAACTAATTCCTCCCAGTTAAATCTGTTTAAGTATATAAAGATGATCAAAAGAAACCCGATAAAAAATGCAAAGTAAAATGCAGTACAACCTAGACAGAAAGAAAACCCTCTAATACGAATGGTATGATTTCTATATTGCCAGCATAATGGATGGTGAGAAAGGGAGAGCTTTAGAAATCCTTTTAGCCTTAACTTACTCAGCAACATTGTTCATCTTAATTTCTATGATTCATTACTTTAATAAAACGAATAAATTTCTATATAATTATTATTCTCTGATCTATTATTATCCATTATTATTTAAGCTTAATCTTTGGTTTTTTAGACAAATTGAGGTACAGGTAATAGAATTAAGACTACACCTAGGATTCTAAAGATTAAATTTCCCCAAAAAGAATCCCATTTTAGAAAACCCTTTATTTTTATACCTAATATATAAATCCCCGCATAATTAAAGGAATCAACAAAAGAATGGGCAAATAAAGCCCCGAATACAGATCCTATTAGGAAAATGAGAATAGTTTCGAATATTCCTATAGTTGTCAAGAAAAAAAGAGGAATTAAAGGTAATCCAATCAATAAATTATGGCTTAGCTTCCCACGATGAGGATCAATTTGATTAAAGGTTACATTAGCTATTGTTTGATCTTTATCTGGTAATCGTGAAAAGAATGGAGAAACTATAAAAACTCCTAAAAACCATAAGATAAAAGGAACCTTGAAAAAATAAAAAAAAATACTTACAAATCCCATTCCGAAAAGAACATGAGTAAGACCTTTCATTATTAAATCTGAGCTACTAATGGAACACTAGTTGAAAAGTCTATCGATTAACAAACTACTAAAGTCATCAAATCCTACATCTGATAATTTAATCAGAATAGAAAAAACTACGAAATAATTGAAAAATATTTTATTGAAAAGAACCATTGATTATTAATTAATCCTTCATTATTATCAAAATCTTAAGATTAGGGGGAGAATCAAGGAATAGGAGTTTAAATGATCGTAAAAAGCCTCTTTTAAAAAGTTAGGATAATCAATATCACTCTATCTGTTTTCTGCGAGTCTGAATTAAATAAAAAAATGTGAAAAATAAAAGAGATAATGAAATAAAATTAGTCGTTTCATTTGTTGTCTCTCGAATTGTTTCAGATGGTTTTGAAATATCATTACTGCTAGTAATTGTTAAAGAAGAAGTTGTCGAATATTTTTCAGTAGTTGTCAAACAAGTGGAGGTTGTCGAATGATTTTCTTCTCCAGAACGAAAATCGATTTTTATATTTTCACCTATAGTTGATACATCAACATATTTAGTTATTGATGTTGATAAGTCACCACCAGATACAGTAAGAGCAATAGTTCCATTTAGGGTGATGGGAATAGCATATCCACCAGAGCTACTAGTTAATGTCCAATAATCACCTTTATCTGGCATGATTTGTACTCCCCCTAATCCTTCCCCTATATCATAAAAATCATTTTCATTTGTATCATTATATATTACCCCTAAAAGATAAAGAGTATTAGATCTCCCATATAGTATATCACAATAGTAATTTTGATAATTTCCAATTCCAATCTCATTTCCTCTAGTGTTCGATGTTACTCCTAAAATAAATTCACGATGATACGGCTCTCCAAATGTTTCCCAACCTGCATCTTCCATTAACATTCTGAAAAGTAAAACGGGATTAAAAAAGCTAGCAACTGATTCTCCAAAAACAAATCCAGTATAATTAAAAAATGATGCTCTATCCTGAAAATTAGATCCATCAACGGAATGCCCAAGCATACCTAATTCATACATAATAGCAGAATAATTATCAGCAGTTTCACAAAGATTTTTCTGCATTGCTAAAGGCGGTTGAGGAGTTATATTAACTGGAATCCCATCTTGAAGATCTAATTCTAAACGGAGCGCTTCAGCATTTGGATCTTTTCTTGCACGATTATGGAGCTCGAGCATATACTGTTCTTCTGCTGTTGGGTTTCCATGATCATAAAAAATAGTGGGTGTATTTTCAAATAATTTATTTGTTCTTCTAATCGAAATTGAATTAGTCTGTGGAGAATAAAATCTCAGACAGATAGAAACAACCAGAACCATACAGAAAAATAAATTTCTTTTCATTTAATCTCAA
Organism: Candidatus Hodarchaeum mangrovi; assembly: GCF_975850365.1. NCBI lineage: Archaea > Promethearchaeati > Candidatus Hodarchaeota > Candidatus Hodarchaeia > Candidatus Hodarchaeales > Candidatus Hodarchaeaceae > Candidatus Hodarchaeum > Candidatus Hodarchaeum mangrovi. Next base: position 80,011 of record NZ_CDLCQJ010000074.1, read on the forward strand.
CCAGAATAATTTTCATGTTTGAGGATATTCTTTGGATGTGATTCATATCCCTTAAATTAAAAAACTTTGCATATTATTGTTGCTTTATTAAAAAAGAAGATCCTTTTATTACATTTAATTATTAAATTTATTTTATGAAGTATAAACGAATTAATTTTGTGAAACTAAATGTAAAATCATGAATTTGGGTTCATATAATACCATGACTACTAAAAGAAATATAAAAAATGTTAAAAAGTGATAATAAATTTCAAAAAATATTCTACAAATTCAAAATCTTTAGGAAAAGAATATGCTTTCTAGAAATCCTTCACATCAATGATATATTTTAAAAGGTAAATAAAATTACGAGTTCAATAAAATTGTGCTACTTGTCAATAATCTATCATAATCAGTAACCTTGTTTATTATTTTGCTTGTTTTCAAGCTTACATTAAGCAAAAGATCAGCTTAACATATTTAAACAAATTTTCCAAATTAAACAAACATCTTCTTCATAAAAAATAGGGATATTTAATATGAATTTAACTAGACAACAAAGAAGGAATCTAGGTGAATTTTATACTCCTAAATCAATATCCAACAAATTAACGAAAAGAACAATAATTCAATATATTCTCTCACAGTTAAATCAGACTTTATATGATTATAATAACTTAGATCAAGTGATTTATCACACATTAGAAGAATCACCAGAAATTATGGAAAATATAATCACAAATCTAAAGATTTTAGATTGTTCAACTGGAAATGGCAGGTTTTTGCAGAGTTCTCTTGAAATTTTAGCAGATCTATTAACACATTCCCACAAAAAATCAGTCTCTAATAAAAAAAACTTTAAGGAGTCTATTTCTTTCCAAATTTTGAAAAATAATTTGTATGGTATTGACATCAATCAAAAAGCTGTTTCTGAATGTATAATTAATCTCCTAAAAAATATTAATCAAAATTATCGGGTTGAATTAAAGAAAATATTAAGTCGTAATATTCTTATAGGTAATTTTCTAGATCTTTCTCTTCAGGATTTTGAAACTTTATATTCTGATGATAAGTTTCAAATAATTTTGGGTAATCCTCCTTGGGGAAGTAAGTTGAGTTATCAGGATAAGATTAAATATCACCAAATTTTCCCTCTTCAGAGCTCTAAACGGAATCTGAATATATTTGAACTATTTATCTATCAAAGTACTAAATTAATTGATAGTAAAAATAGAGGAATGTTAGCTCTTCTTCTTCCTAAAAATTTTGCTAGATCAAACCAATATACTCATGTAAGGAAATTCCTCTTGGATAATTACCAAATTTTAAATATAAATTTTTATGGGCTCTTTGAAAATGTTACTCAAGAATTTATTTCTTTAACAGCTCGTTATGGACACAGCGTGAACCAAGAGCATAAAATTTTGGTAGATAACAAGAATAAGATTGATCAATCAATTTATTATGAAAATTATGATTATATATTTACCCAGAACTATAATTCTAACGTTCAACAGACTTTAACTAGAATCAAAGAAAATTCCAGTCCATTGAGTAAATATATGACTATAAAGAGAGGAGAAGAGTTATCAAAACGGGGAGAAGTGATGTACTGTCCTAATTGTCAAAGCTGGGTTCAAAAATCAAGTCGAAAGAGAAGAATTATTTGTCCAGCGTGTCAGATAGTAATAGAAGAAAAAAATCTTGAAATACAATTTCTGATAAAAAATACATTTAATGAGATCCAAAACCAACCTATTTTAACAGGTGACGACTTTGAGGCATTTTTTATTAGGAACTCTCACTTTATTGATCCCTCTGTGCATTTTAGAAGTAAGAAAGATCCTAAGATATACTTCTCCCCAAAATTAGTTCTTCAGAAAATTAAAAGATATCCTTGTGCAGCTTTAGACATGAAAAGTGTTTGGACAACCCAAAATGTCTACATTTTACGATTGAAACCAGAATATGAGATTAATACTGATTTACTCTTTTATATCCTATCAATACTTAATTCAATCCTATATAAATGGTTTTATGAGACACAATTTAACCTTGGCTCTAATTTTACAAATGCTATCTCGATTTCAAATCTAAAAAGACTTCCAATTAAGAATCCAGACCCTGAAAATAAAATATATAGATCAATAGTTTTTAAAACAAAATTATTCCTTCAAAATATTTCAGCTGATAAAAGACACATCCTAGATGAGATAAATAAACATATCTTAGAGTATTATGGTTGTAAAACTTTTCCTCCTATAGGGAATCTGCATTATTGACTTTTTATTTTCTAATTTTGTATCGTTTCGCATCATCAAAGAAATCCATTGCCAAAACTCTTGTATGAAATTCCGCTTGGTGAATTTTACCCTCAGGAATGAAATAAGTCTCTCCCTTTGAATAATTTTTCTTTTTGCCGTCAACTGTTAATGACATTTCTCCTTCTAAAACCAAACCAAACTGTGTTGAATGACTATGTGGAGGTATCTTTCCAGTGGAATTTTTTTCGAAAAATACAATTTGAAAATTCTCACCTTGGGCAACCCATCCTTTAATTCCATGAATTGGGATATCCGCCTCTGGTAATCTTGTTATTACCTCAGGAAAATGCGTTTTATTCATATAATTCACTTCTATTCAATATTTATTATAAATAATCATCTAGAGAACTTTGATTGACCATAAATTCAATTGATTTCCCGAATCGGGCTTTATGATGTATAATTGATACATATTCTTTCCTAATTTCAAATCCAACCACGTCTCGTCCAGCTATTCGTGCAGCTAGAATTGTTCCTCCACTTCCTGAAAAAACATCACCTATTAAATCTGATGGTTTACTTGAGGTTCTAATTAATTTGTCTAAAAGTACAATAGGAAGTTGACATGGATGTCCTTTAATTCGATGTGGATCATTCCCACGATTGTATTCAGGCCAAAAAAAAACATCTTCATCATAATGTTTTTGCTTGAAGAAGGTATATTTTTTTCTATTCTTCACTAAAAGAAGAATATGATAATGACTTGTCGTAAATCTTCGCTTTGTATAAACTCCCCATGAAAAATGCCAAATAGCATGATTTAATAGATGAAAATTGGTTGATTTTATAGCATTTAGTATGAATTGTAAATTTGTCCAACCAGAGATTATATAGAGACTTCCATCATCTGTTAGAGCTTCATAACAGACATTTATCCATTCCTTTGAAAACTGAAAATAAGATTCTGGAGTAAAATTGTCCTCATAAAGATCGTAATCAATTGATCCATATTCATGACTGGATTTATTGAAAGAAATCCCAAAGGGAGGGTCAGCAATTATAAGATTAAATCTTCTTTCTAGGGCTTTTTTGGGAAGTGTTTCTATTACATTACCAATGATTAATTCATATGATGATTGTCTTACCATGGAAAACACGAATGGAAATTATTAATTTTGGGGAATATTGTTGTAACTAATTTCCCATATTTGAGTATGGGATAAGTTTTCTCCAGAGGGAGCCTTTATAATATATTTAAACTCTAATTCCATTAAAACACCGGCAAAGATTGCCAAATAATCCAAATCTTTGATTGTTATATTTGCTTTTTCTAACTCCTTCCTCCTTAGGATGTATAATTCTTGAAATTGTTTTATAAATTCTGAACAAGCTATCTCAGAATAGTTGTCCAAACTCTGAATTTTACATACAATAATCAAGTCAAAGCTAATAGATTTTTTATTACGGATATTAAGTACATTCCTAGCTTCACTTGGGATTGTATGAGTTTTTATAACTCTAAAACCTGAAAGTAAGATAATATCTGCTATTTGAACCCAAAAATCACGGTCTGAGTGATGAAAAGTAAAAATAAAGAGTCCACTTGGTTTCATTAATCTTTTAACGTTATTAAAAATGTTTAAAAGCTTTTTGAAATAATTTAATTCCCTATTTTTACTTGCTATTGCTTCTTCTCCTTTTGGAGTTTCCTTCAATTTAAACCATTGATATTTATCTGCTAAAACCAGTCTAATCCAGACATATAAAAAATCAGATAGTTCAGAATAATTTATATTGTCTACATAAGGTGGGTCTGTTATAATGAGATCAAAAGGAGCTATCTCGTCTATTCTCTCTCCAGAATCATGACAAAAGAGTTTAAGATTATTTGTGGATCTTAGAATCGATTTTTTAGGAATTTTTTCTAATTTTCCCTCTATTTTTCCAGAAAATATCTTTTTCGCAACTTTTTTTCCTTTTTTAATCTCATATCCCGAGTTGTATGGAGAAATATTATATTTCTTACCTAAATAAAGTCTTTTAAGACATTTAATCCAAGTTCCTCTCCCAAATTTAGTTCCCCAGACATTATTTTCAGCAAAAGAAGAAAGAGGATGAAAATCATGGCGTGCGAATATACCTTCAACTTTCTGACCATTCAAAGAATATCTCGTAAAAGTATTGTTATGGTTTAATAAATTAATAAATGTAGCAAGGAACATTTCTTGGATGATATCGTTACTGATGTCTGAAATATAACCAAGAATTTTGGATAAGGCTAGTAATTGCCTTTCATTAAAGAGATCACTCCAATAGAGATACTGGTGATTTAATAGTACTTTAGTCACCTCACCATCTGGAATTTTTTCCTTTGGCCACAGAAGAAAAGAAGATTCTATTTTCCATTGTTCTTTTGCATGTTCATATCTAATTAAATCATCTCTATCTGTAGCTTTAAAGAATCGTAATCCTGAGGATAATTTCTTTTTATTTGAATTACTAAAACAAGAATGACAGAAACCTTCAATTGCATACATTTCTGAAGAAATTTCAATGGAATTCGATTTAATTACTTTTAAGAGATTAAAATGGGTATTACATTGATAACATTTAACTTTTTGCCGTCCAATCCTATTTCCCGAACGAGGATTAAATTTGTAAAAACACTTAGGACATTCAATCGTTGTTGAGGGGAGTTTTTCACTTTCAAATATAAAAGAGCATTTTGGACACAATACAAACCATTTCTGAAGAATTTTTCCCACAATAAAATTTCTAAAAATTGGAATTTGTGTCTTGCATCTTACACATGACACAGTTTTTATCCAATGTGCATAAATTATATCAGCATTTCCTTGACATATTGGACATGTTGTTTGATAATAATTCTTGATTTCATCTTCAATTTGATTCACGCATTCAGAAATTGCTCTTCCTAATTCATGTATATCAACTAGTTCTGCTTCAGTTTTAGTTATAAACCATGCTATAGGATTTATATCAACTCCTACGCATTTTATTCCTAATCTTAATCCTTCTATAATAGATGTCCCACCCCCCATGAAGGGATCTAATAGGATTAGATCCTTAAAATTATGTTCAACGTAAAAATTATCCATTAAATTATCATTTGAGGATAGGACACAACCTAAGATGATAGCTCTAAACATAGATGAAGATCGACGAGCAAACCATTTAGAGATCTGATAAATTGGTTTATAACTACTTCGTTCAGGGACAGCTAATTGGCTAATTTCTTTGATAGGAAATGTCTCTTCAATTAGCTTAGGGGTCATTTAACTATACCTTTATTTATTTAAGATGAATTCTAAGAAATCATTTGGATTAGAAAACAAATAATCTGGATTTGAACTTAATAATTTCTCAGATTCCACTGAACCCCATAAAGCTGCAGCGGTTTTAATACCAGCAGCTTTTCCTGCAATTATATCTAGATAACTATCTCCTAAAAACATCACTTCCTCTTTATTAAGATTTAAAATTGATATAATTTGAAATAAGGCATCTGGATATGGTTTTGACCTTTCAACATCATTTCCAGTCATAACCAAGTGAAATAAATCAGCAAATCCAAGTTTTTCTATAGTAATTTCATAAGTTATTCTACTTTTACCAGTGAATATAACTAAAAATTTTAGGTGATCTTTTAGCCTTTGAAGTTCATCACGAGAAAAAAATCCTTTTGAGGGGGAAGAAGCGCGATATTTGTTTAGAAATTTATTCCAAGCTTCGACAAATAATGAATCTGGAAAAATTTTTCTGAATATTTCATCTCCAGGAGGACCCCACAGGGATAAAACTTCAGAATCACTCATGTTTTGTCCCAAATATTCGGATACGACATCTTGAAAGAGTTTAATGATGATCTGTGTATTTTCCACTAATGTTCCATCGACATCAAAGATAACTGTTGAGATTGGCATTGGAATTCTCCTAATTTAAATATACTCCTTATCCTTAAATATTTTTAAAAACGAAATGGTTATTTCTTTAAATGGGATAAAATGAGTGATAAAGAAACGGTTGATAAACGCAATAAGTTAAATGAATTAACAGGCCGTGAATGGATTCGTTTTACTAAATCATGGTTTATTGCTGATGGAAAATCTACTGAAATTACCCATGAAATTGATTCACATCCCGCTTCTTTTCCTCCAACAATGATTAAAGAGTTTATTGAATTCTTCACAAAACCAGGAGAAAAGGTTCTTGACCCCTTTGTAGGAACTGGATCAACTCTTGTTGCTTGTAACGAATGTGGTAGAGAAGGAGTAGGGATTGAACTGTATGAAAAATATGCACAAACTGCAATGAAGAGAACAAACTTACCTGTTTTAATTGGTGATATTAGAAAGGTCATAAAAACAGAATTACCTCAATTTGGTAAATTTTCACTTTGTATTACATCTCCTCCATATTGGAGGATATTAAAGAAATTTAAAGACTATAATCAACAAGAAAGATCAAAAAAAGGATTAGATTTAAAATATGGGGAAGACCCGAAGGATTTTGGAATGATTGAAACTAAAGAAAAATTTCTAGCTGAATTAGGCGATTTATTCATCAACATTATTGATCTTCTTGAAGAAAGGGGACATCTAGTTATATTCATACAAAATATCAGAGACAAAGGAGAAACAATCCCAATTGCATATGAGCTTACAGTTCAACTACGTAAGAGATATAAGTTTCTTGGTGAACGAATCTGGTTGCAGAATCAAAAAATATTACGTCCTTATGGATATCCCTATGGTTTTGTCCCTAATATTCATCATCATTATGCTCTTATTTTTCAAAAAAAGTAAATTATCAACTTATCAGGAAAACAAGATTAAAAACATCATAACCTAGATTATTAATCTAAAAAAATTCCCAAGACCCACAGTTATATCGATAAAATCAATAAGGCCTATAGCAAAGGTTATTAATAATAAAATAAAGAATTTTTTTCTTTCCATTCTAGGCAATATGGTTAAACACGGAAAAAACCACATCCAATACCAAGGAAAAGCAGTTGGATATACTTTTAAGAAGCTTAGGAGTAATACGAAGGGAATCCAATAGCTATGATCAAATATTCCATTTATTTGACAGAATTTAAAGATAATCCCTTCTCTAGATATTTTCCCACCTAACCAGTAAAATATTGCGAAAATCAAAACAATTGTTGACAATATAGAAGAAATAGATAGATGTGTAATTAATAGAGGGTTTGAAATGGTCTGTCCAGAATATTCACCTAGTTTTCCGAAAAATCCAAAGTATCTTAATACAAATAATGATACTATTAAAGGAGGAATTGACAACAGGAAAATTGATATAACTAAAACGAAGACTCCAACAATCATTGTCTTATATTCATTCCTATCTTTGCATAAAAGATAAGGAAGTATTAAGACTGATACATACTTCCAATGAAATCCGATTCCAATACTGAAATAGGATAGACCAACATTTTTTTTATGAATAATCATTGGAAGTAATAAAAAAAAGATAGTAATAGAGGTTCCCTGTCCTTCAATAGCAGAGAAGGGAATGGATGTTAACAAATAGGAAAATATAAAATATTTTTCAAATTTAGGAATGTTTAAATTCTTCTTTTGGCACTGAAGCATTATTAAAATCATGAAATTAATGTTAATTATATCAAAAATCGATAAAACCCACTTCACAAGGATTTCAGGATATGGTAGAAGAGACATAACAGCCCAGAACATTAATTGAATAGTAGGATAATCAAATGTAGTGTTTGGGTAAGAAAGAAGTCCTGTTAATGGATCAGTAATATTATATTCTGTTCCAGTAATATTTATTGGTCTCATGTCATATACTTCAAATCCATATTTCCAAAATGCTTTGCCATAGAATAAATTTCTTTTAAAATCGCTGGTCAATAACGGAGGAATAAATGCTCCAAGTAAGAAGTGTAGAAGAATTAAAACAACAAATATTATCCTCCAATTTCCTAACGAACGAAAAAACTCTTTTAGAGGCTGGATCCAGTTAAAAAGAATTTTCCCTTTATCTAGGGGCATTATTTATTATATCGTCCTTTTATTTAACAATTAATATAAATAATTACTTTTCTTCATTAAATTTTTTAAGAATCAGCTTTAACATTTTGGTGAGTATAGATTGGATTCTATAGTTCAAATATCTCATTTATTAGTTTTTTTATCCTTTTTATAATATTAGAACTACATTTTACGATTGTTATGGCTGTAAAGCCTTATTATAATCATTTAGATCAATAATTTTAATTTTTTTATTAATCAACGAAATATTTTTGTCTTATTCATTATTGAAAGAAATATTTTCAAATTACAATCCGACATCTTGAGATATCTTCTCATATTATGTAGAACTAGAATTATGTCGGATATTTCAAATTTCAAATAATTTAAAAACTTCAAATTTTTGATATCTAGTATCTAGTTGAGTTTTCTTCTTGAGAATAATAAAGGTTAGAATTATGCCTACTCTCTTTGATTCATTTCAAAAAGGCCAAAAGGAATCAAAGGACTGGAAATTACAATTTGAAACAAGTCGATCATTATCTAACTTTTTTGCAGACGAATTTCTTGATAATTACCCTTCTCTATTTGTAACGACTACAGAAGCTCTTCGATTGAGTCAACTCCTAGGGCAAATAACTGAAGCTTCAAAAAATATTAATGAAACCCCACAAATTAATGTTATTGGCCCACATAGGAGTGGTAAAACCGCAACAGTTAAAGAAATAATGAGAGAACTCAATAAAAATCAACATTCTAATTATGTGAAATATCTCAGTTATACTGATAATTTTTGGAGTCATTGGGAAGAAGAAAACTTCACATCAACTCAAATTGTCTTTTTAGATCATATTTACCCTATTTGGAATCACTTTACTCCTTACTCTCTCACAGATCTTAAAGACCGTTCTTCTAATGAACACATTATAGTTGTGGCATTATTAAGCTCATTAGAACATCATTGGCTACGAATTGCACAGAATTCCCCAATCATAAAACTTTTCGAGAAAGAACCTTATGAATATCTTTATAAAAGGCCATTAATTCAAGAAACTGGTCAAATAATTCAAAAACGTCTTCAAAATGCAGGAAAACCAGAATTATTATCTCAGGATGTTTTAAAAACAATATCAATTATATCTTTGGGCCTTCCTGGTCTAGCACTCTGGATTACACGAAATCTACTCTCTCAACCTGAAGAAAAAACAAAAACTCAAGAGATCAATCCAACTTACATTCATGATTTAGCTGCCTATTTAGGGTTTAAACCAGCATTAAAAATTGTATTGGAATCTAATTCCGAAATCTCAGGAGTAAATGAGGCACTTTCGAATTATAATTTCTGGCCTTTATTAGAACCTTTAAAAAAAATTCAAAAGCAAGGTTCTTCATCTCTCCTCTCTGAATTGGAAAATTTTAAACTCGCTACTAAGACTTCAAAATCTATACTAGAAGAAATCCTCATACTTGCTCGTGATAATGGAGAAATTAAAAGATCTGAACTTTTAGAAAGGACAGGGATTAAAGAATCTTCTTTAACTTATCAATGTCAAAAACTGGTTAAGGAGAGGATTGTTTCATATTCCAAAGCTGGTCGTGACGTATATTACCATATTGAATCACCAGTTAAAGAAGCATTAGAATTAATCCTTTTAAACTAACGAATTTTTATGAATTTTAATGATTTGAATTTCCAATTTTAATAAAGTGCTTTTTATGTGCCTTAGGGATCGCATCTAAAACCCAGAGGGTTCCTTTTTCATCAAAAACAAACTCTATATCATAATTTATCTCAAAATCTTTTCTTATCTTTTTAGCAAGCTGAACTAAAGTTGTAATATTTTCTTGAGTTAAAACGGGTTGATTTTTTCTTTCAGGAAGATTTTCAACAGTAATTGCATATCGATGATCAGGGGGGATTTCTGCTACTTTATCTTTGAATGAAACAAAAATTTCAGTTGGTTCTCCTATCTCTGAGTTTCTGACATTAACCAGATCGCAACTTATCCCCTCAGAACTTTCAAATACCCGAGAACCCCAGTTTGCATTAATAAAGACACCCCCATCCTTTTCAGAATCAAAGGAGAATGATCCACTTACTTTTGGAGTTATCATTTCTGCAATAATCACAGCTATACGGACTGTATCTGGAGGTAATCCAAGATTTAGTAAATCACTTAGAACATCAACGGAGAAAGCTGATGCCCAACAAAACTTTACCAAATTAATAATTTCTCTTGTTTCCTTTAGATGAAAATATGTCCCTCTTCCCCAGCAAATGTGGCGAGCGGTATCTTCTACATGTGCTGACGTTCTTACTACAACAGTTTCTGAATTTATACGATCCCATAACTTGTAGATTTCTTCCGCTATTTGATTTGCAATAGACATCGGTAAAGGAGAATACTTGATAATTTCTTGGATTTCTTCTGCAGTCTTTTCTAGGTTACTCTTATTTAAGTGATTTATTAAATAATCGATTCTCTTTGCCCCTGGGGTCACATTTAGAAATTTTTTAAAGACTTTAGTTGAAACAACGACTCCGAATGGTACATTATATCCTTTGGATAATAATCGTGACAGAGCACATGCTCTCTCTCCAAATGTATCACTACGTGAGTAATCAACATCAGCTAATTTCAAAATAGGGTCAGCTACATACATCTGTGAATCATCCTATTTCTAAAAGGAGACTAACTGAAATTACTCCAGATTAATCCTTCTTCACCCAGATCTGTTAAGAAAGTTGGTTGAAAGCTTAATCTCAAAGTCAGTGTGTATCAAGATCTTCTAGCATTTTTGTAGCTTAAATTTCTATCGTTTATTTAATATTGATTTATAAATTTTCAATAAATGGAAAAAAATGCGATTAGAGTTTAGATCTATTAGTTAACGTAAAGATTCCGTTTTATAAAAAAAGAGGAGGAACTCTCCTCTTTACGAATTTTATTTTGTAGGAGATATTTTCTGAATTTCGGGGGTATATAATCTAAGAAGAAGACTATTAGTAACTACAGAAACTGAACTAAAAGCCATTGCTAGCGCTGCAATCTCAGGTACTAATGTGATGCCGAAAGGAATAAAAAGGATGCCAGCAGCTATAGGTATTCCAATTACATTATAAAAGAATGCCCAAAATAAATTTTGTTTAATCTTACTGAGTGTTTTTCTGCTCAACTGAATCGCTGCAACTACATCTTTAAGATCTTCTCTAATCAATACAATATCTCCAGTCTCGATAGCAATGTCAGTTCCACTTCCAATTGCAAATCCTACATTTGCTTGAGCAAGAGCAGGAGCATCATTAATCCCATCACCAACCATAGCTACAAAATTACCTTTTGCTTGAAGATTTTCAATGACTTGAGCTTTATCTTGAGGAAGGACTTCAGCAATCACTTCAGTAATACCTACTTGAGCTGCTACTGCTTCGGCAGTTCTTTTATTATCACCTGTTACAAGTATAGTTTGAATTTTTAGATCATTTAATTGTTTTATCGTTTCACGACTGAATTTTTTCAACGGATCAGATATAGCAAGTATTCCGATTAATTTTTTATTCCTTGCTGCAATGACTGCTGTTTTACCTTGGTTTTCCAACTCAACAATTTGATTTTCAAATGCTTGAATAGAAATATCTTCTTTTATAAAGAGCTGTCTATTCCCAACAAGAATAATATCTCCATTAATTCTTGCGCGAATTCCCTTTCCTGGAATTGCTTCAAAATCTTTAGGATCATTTAAAGCTATTCCTTTGTTCTTTGCTGATTCGATTATTGCATATGCTAAGGGATGTTCAGATCCTTTCTCTGCAGAGGCAACTACTTGTAAGAGAGTGTCAGGGTCTTCATTTGAGATACTTTTGATATCTGTAACAAGTGGCTTCCCTTGAGTTAGCGTTCCTGTTTTATCAAACACTATTGTATTAATTTTATGCGCTGCTTCTAATGCCTCAGCACTTTTAATGAGAATACCTCTTTCTGCTCCTTTTCCAGTACCCACCATTATAGCTGTTGGAGTGGCCAATCCTAGAGCACAAGGACAAGCAATCACTAAGACAGCAATCATCAATTTAAATGAGAAAGTAAAGGAACTAAGATTTGGTGAGTTTATCAAAGACGGAGGAAAAATTTTAAATGTAAATCCTCCATACCAGATAATAAATGTAAGTAATGCTATTATAATTACAGTAGGAACGAATTTGGCAGAAACTAAATCAGCAAATCGTTGTATTGGGGCCTTAGACCCTTGTGCTTCTTCTACTAATTTAATGATTTGAGCTAAGGCTGTATCAGATCCTACCTTAGTTGCTTTAATCTTTAATAATCCATTTTTGTTGATTGTTGCCCCGATGACATTATCATTAACCTTCTTTTTAACTGGCATAGATTCTCCAGTGATCATCGATTCATCAACATAAGACTTCCCTTCAATTACATAACCATCAACAGGTATCTTTATTCCTGGTCGTACCATTACCTCCATACCCACTTGAACCTCTTCAACAGGAATATTCATTTCTTTTCCATTTATAAGAACAATTGCCTCCTTTGCCTGTAATTCAACAAGTTTACGGATTGCTTGGGATGTCTGTCCTTTTGCACGTGCTTCTAAATACTTTCCTAGTAACAGAAAAGTGATTAGAAGAGCTGCAGTTTCAAAAAAAACAACTCCTTCACGAATAATACATAAAGTTAAAACAGAATACCAAAATGCAGCATTAGTTCCCATGAAGATTAAAACATCCATATTAAATTTTCCATGCCTTAGTGCCTTAACCGCACCTTTATGAAATTGCCATCCTGAATATAGCATAACTGGAATAGTTAAAACCATTATAATAATTTCTTTTGCATTGTAACCAAAAATTGTCTCTTCAGAAATAGGTAAAGGTATTTCTAATCCTATTGCTTGTCCCATGCTATACAAAATTATTGGGATACTAAGTAAAATAGCTGTAATTAACCTAAACTTTAATGTACGTTGTTCTGAAGCACGTTCTCGCTTTTCACGATCATCCCGATTTTGAAGAGAGCTAATACGATAACCATCATATCCAACACCCTTGATTACGTTAATTATCTCCTTACTATTAATCAAAGTAGGATTATATTCAATTTGAGCTTTTTCAGTAGCAAGATTTACTGAAACATTAGCAATTCCTTGTTTTTTCTGAAGCGCGCTTTCAATTGTATTAACACAGCTAGCACATGTCATACCTGAGATTTTAAAGGTTGCATTTATCAATTCTGATTTGTCTTCGATCTGAAATGCATCGTAGCCTGATTCCCGTACACTTTCTATTAATTGTTGAATTGATGTTTGAGAGGTATCATATTCCACTGATGCTTTTTCTGTTATTAGATTAACTGTAACATTCTGAACTCCATTGACTTTTCTAAGTGAATTTTCTACTGAAACAGAACAAGATGCACAAGTCATTCCTTTTATTCCTAGTGTCATCTTAGTAGAGTCTCCCAAAAGTTTTGGTTCAGATTGGTTTTTATCCTCAATGATATTTAATGCCTGATCTTCATTATTACTTTTTTCTACAGGATTAATAGTGGTCGAACTTTCTGTAGGATTAAGTATTAGTTCCATACTAAGATTATGATGTATAGGTATCTCTTTAACTCCACATTCCGGCCCCATCCAGCAGACTAACATTTCTTTTCCTTCAACATGTTCCAAATGCATTGGTTGTTTACAATGATTAGGAACTGGTTGCGTATAATCGCATATTCTACACTTTAACATTGAATTCAACTGTTTTCACTATAAACTTCTTATTATTCATTACCTTAGTAGATTTGTACTTAAAAATTAAAGAAAAATATTAGCTGGGATTCCGTACTTTAAAAGTAAAGAGAATAAGAAAAACTATAAAACTATTTTTTCAGCATAAATAATCTTTATTTTAACTTTTTTTAAAAAAAAACAATTATTAGAATTTTATTTGAATTAATGAAAAGAATTTAGTCTTAAATTCCAAAATTTAATCCCGAGGATTTATTAAGTTGTTAATAATAGCAATAAAAGACTATAATTTTAATAATAAGCAAAATTGTCCTAAAATCGAACCTTTAAATTTTTAAATTTTTACACAAAACATCGTAATAAACGAAAAGGTGATAAATTGAGTATTGAACTAGATGAAATCGATATAACACTTCTTACACGATTAAATGAAGATGGAAGAGCAACTTATTCGAGTTTATCAGCTGAATTGGGAATAACAGTTCCAACTGTAAAATCTAGAATTGATAAATTATTGAAGATAGGAGTTATAGATCATATTGGTATCTATTTAAATCCTCACTCGCTTACTCAAGAAAGTTCAGCAGTTATTATGGTAAGAGTGAATAAAAAGAATATGTCTATCTTCTTGGAGTATATCAAAAATATTGAAGAAATCAAAGATGTATATGAAGTATTGGATGAATATAATATCTTGATTATAACACAACACCTTCCATTAAATATTCAACGAATGGTTTTTGAAGATTTAAGAGACCAAGAAATAGTAGAAAAGTCCCAAATTAAGGTTTTAACCAAAGAGATCCAATCTCACCCTCATATTGTACCCAAACACAGTATTTTACTAAATATTAGATGTGAATATTGTGGAAAAACCTTGTCAGAGAGTTATGAAACTGAAAAACTTGCAGATGTTCGACATTTCTTTTGTTGTCGAAGTTGTTTAACAAATTATAAAAAATGGTGGGAAAAACAGTTAAACATCTAAATACTTAAATTCCTGCCTCTTCACGAAGAATAGCAGCCATATCAGTCTTTTCCCATGTAAAGTCAGGATCATCTCTACCAAAATGACCATAAGCAGCTGTTTTTCTATAAATAGGTCGTTTTAAATTTAATCGAGTAATGATATTACCAGGCCTGAAATCAAAGTGTTTTTTTATTAAATGTACAATATCTATCTCTGGTATTTTATTCGTGTTCATCGTATCTAAATTTATACAAAGTGGTTTTGAAACTCCGATAGCATAAGCAATTTGCAACTCACATTCATCAGCCAATCCTGCTGCAACAACATTTTTCGCTACCCACCGTGCAGCATAAGATCCAGATCGATCCACTTTAGAAGGATCTTTACCAGAAAAACAACCCCCTCCATGAGATCCCACTCCTCCATATGTATCAACAATAATTTTTCTTCCAGTTAACCCGGTATCTCCATGAGGTCCTCCAATAACAAAACGTCCAGTTTCATTAATAAAGTATTCCGTTTCTTCAACGATAAGCTCCTCTGGAATTGTTTTTAAGATGACTTTCTCAATTAACTCCTCCTTAATTTCTTTGTGTGTTACATCTTCTGTATGCTGTGCTGCGAGTACAACAGTAGCTACACGAGTTGGAATCCCATTATCATAATCGACAGTTACTTGTGATTTCCCATCAGGACGTAACCAAGTAATCTCATTTGATTTTCTTACTTGAGCTAATTTCATTGTTAATCCGTGAGCAAGAACAATTGGAAGAGGCATCAGAGATGGGGTCTCAGTGGTCGCATATCCAAACATAATACCTTGATCTCCTGCTCCTTGATCCTCTATTCGCTCCCGTTCAACACCTTGTGCGATATCTGTACTTTGTTCATGAATGGTATTCAATACAGCCACGGATTGATAATCAAAACCCATCTTTGAATTCGTATAGCCGATTTCTTTTATAGTTTTTCGAACAATATCTTGAATATCTACATAGGTATTTGTAGTAATTTCTCCCCCGACTAGAACCATTCCTGTGGTAAGATAGGTTTCACACGCTACATGAGAATTAGGATCCTTCTCAAGAATAGCATCTAAAATCGCATCTGAAATTTGATCGGCCATCTTATCTGGATGACCTTCAGTTACAGATTCAGAGGTAAATAAGTGTCTAGCTGTTACCATTCTCTTAATTCCGTCCTTTGAGGATTCATTTAATCAATATTATTGACTGTTTTAAGTGACTTTTTCTTTCAAAACATGAATATATTTATGGATTAAAAAATAAATCTTGAAAGAATTTCCCATTATCTAATTTTTAATATGCCTAGCACAGTTACAGCCATGTTCAACTGGTAAATTCTTTATTATATCAAAAAATAAGATTTTTAATTCTTTCAATCGAGAATTAAAAATGTCTAGTACCTCTTGATGACTCAATTCTTTTTGTAGACCTGCAGCATAATTAGTAACGACAGCTATGGTGGCATAGCAGATCCCCAATTCACGAGATAAAATTGCTTCAGATGGATTTGTCATTCCAACTACATCAGCACCCCATCGCTTTATAGCTAAAATTTCTGCTTTAGTTTCAAATCGAGGCCCCATAGTTCTAGCATAAGAACCATTTGGATGACTATTTTTTGTTTCAATTGTTTTTAGTATTGAATTTCTAACTTCAGGGCAATAAGGTTCACTCATATCTAAATGAATTACCCCTGAAAGTTTTTTACCAGAATTAAAGGTTATTTCAAATCCATCCTCAAAAAATGTTATTGGAAAGGCAAAATCAATAAAATCATTTAAAATTACATAATCACCAGGTATCATTGCTTCATTGAGACTACCAACTGCATTAGTTGATAAAACTCTTTTAACACCTAATTTATAGAGGGCAAAAATATTAGCTTTGTAATTTATTTTATGTGGAGGGATGGAATGTTTACCTCCATGCCTTGGAAGAAAAAAAATTCTCCTTCCATTGATATCCTGCTCTAGAACATGTACTGGAATTTTATCAAAAGGAGTTGTTACCATAACTTCTTTTGGTGAGGATAATAGGTCATAAAAACCGGAACCACCTATAACACAAACCTTATCAAGAGGTTGATTCAAGTAGTCACTTCCGTCTCTTTCTAGTAAATATATTTAAAGTTATAATACAGAATATAGCGGAAAACAAGGGAAGTACTTCAAATCCAGAAGTATTTTTTGCATAAATCAATGCTGTTGGGATAAGGATACCTTTTTCGACAATATCAATATAGAGATCTGTAAGAGTTTCATTAATAATATTTTCATCAGATAACCAATCAGTGATCTCGTAGACGTCATCCGCAAATCTATATGTATAATAACCTGCGGGAAAATCGGATGATTTATTGATTGTTTGAAAAACTGAAAATAATGTCATGGAATTATTTTTATAAACGTTTCTTATCCTACTTGAGTCAGTACCAATAATCATATGTCCTGGAAGTCCACTTATAACGCCTTTTGTTTGATTATTTTGAAGAGCTGTAAAAATCATTCCATAATCTGCTGTTGAATAAGAAGCTGCAAGATTTTTTGCCAAAGTATAATTTCCAAGATGTTCCCAAAATGAATCAATATAATCTATTGTAATAAGAACATCAGGTTGATCCCGTAGAATTGCACTTTGAAATCCAGCAATTAAACTTTGAGTTCTAGGATCACGCCATGTTCCTTCTGGGGTTTGATAATGGTATGTTCCGATCATTAAAACCTTTTGAGGAAACGGAGAAATAGTAGCGACTGCAAGAGTCCCAGCTATAAATCCAATTTCGTTTTCTCCAAAACTGACAATAATAACATTGTTGGGTATTTTGTCAAAACTTGATATTGTCTCCGGAAGATCGCCTGCAAGATCATAATATAGGAACTTTGTATTAGGATAATTATTTGGATCAAATTCTCCACGACGTAATTCATAACCAATAAAAGCAACCATATCATAATTATTGACTAATGATTTGGCAAGTGTTGTATGATTAGTTAAAGAGTTATTGAATGTATAGGTTGCATTATATGGATATAGCCGTGTTGTTCTATAATTCTCCAATTGATAAATATCATAATTAATACCGTATGTATTATTTATCATTTCAAGACCTTTTAGGATATCATCATAAGATTGCTCATCATAGAACTCAGCAGCGTCAATTATTACGGCTACACTTTGAATTATCTCATTCGGTTTTCCTGTACTAGTTTCAGATGAATATAAACTTAAAAAAATCAAGATCAAGATTAAATATTTATAGAATGAAGATTTCACATTAATACCCCAGACTTAAATAATTATATTTGGATTATACTTTC